>JBLYYU010000118.1:0-3072 GCA_048550275.1 Polyangiales bacterium | reverse complement strand
GTGTGCATATGGTTATTTGCACACCCGTTGATGAACAGCTCGATGCCCGCGCTTCTGGCGCGGGTTTTCGTATTCATGGCGGTTTTGCTTGGCGATTCGGTGACAGTCTCGGTGACTAGGAGAGTGATTTCATGAGCTTTAGCGTAGGCGACAAAGCAGTTCATCCGGCGCACGGCGTCGGCGAGATCACTCAAATCGAAGAGCGCCTCATCGGCTCCGACAAAATCGATTTCTACATTCTGAAGCTGCTCAACGGGAAGGCGGGCACCATCCGCGTCGCCCTGAACGCGGTCGACCGCGTCGGTTTGCGGCAGGTCATGTCTCGTAGCGCCGCGAAGACGGTCCTCGAAGAGCTCAAGAAGGACGAAATGGCGGTCACCTCGCAGCCGTGGAACCGGCGCTACCGCGAGTACACCGAAATGCTCAAGAGCGGCTCGCCGATCAAGGTTGCCAAGGTTCTTCGCGATCTGGCCAAGGTGCGCGCCGACAAGGGCGAGCTGAGCTACGGCGAGAAGAAGCTGATGGAGCAGGCGCGCAAGCTGCTCATCAGTGAGCTTGCTCTGGCGCGCCGCGTCCGCGAAGAGACGATCGAGCGCGACATCGACAAGATTCTCAACTAGCGCGAGCGCTTTTCGTCGTGCCCTGATTGGCCGAAGCGCCTCGAAAGCTCGGCGAACAGGTCGCGTAGGGAGACCTCGCGAAGCACCAGTCCAACCAACATGTGGTAAATCACATCGCCCGCCTCGGACGCCACACGCGCGTCGCTTTCGCCGATCAGCGCCTGACCGAGCTCCGCGGCTTCTTCCCGGAGCTTCGCGTCGACCTTCGCGGGTCCTGCGTCTAGGAGGCTCTTCGTGTAGCTCTTCCCCGCGTTGGAGGCCTTGCGCTCCTGCAGCGTACGTTCGAGCCGAAGCAACGTGGGCGCTGCGGTCTCGCCCTCGAGCGTATCTCCGCCGGTGTCGAGCCGTCGGAAGAAGCAGGTCTCGGCACCGGTGTGACAGGAGGGGCCGGCCGGATCGACCATGTAGATCAGGGTGTCTCCATCGCAGTCGACCCAAACGCTACGAACCCCCAGCGTGTTCCCGCTGCTCTCTCCCTTCTTCCAAAGCTGCTGTCGCGAGCGACTGTAGAAGTGGGCTACGCCGGATTCGAGCGTTCGCTTGACCGCTTCTTGATTGGCGTAGGCCATCATGCGTACCTCGCCCGTTTCCGCGTCTTGAGCGATGACAGCGAGAAGGCCCTGGTCATTGTACTTGAGGGCGTCGAGAGACATCGAAGCGGGGTTACGCCAGGTTGGAGAGATTGGCAACCAAGCCGGGCCACGACCAGGTTCCGTCTGAGAAGACCCGCTCCTGTCTGCGGCCGAGTCCTAGTGTCGGACGCCCATCAGAGCTTCCAGGGTATCGCGAAGGCCGATCAGGTCCGACTCGCTCACGTGCGCCGACGCGCCGGCGTCGAGTGCGGATTGACGTTCCGCTTCGTCGTTCGCGAACAGAACCGCGCGCACGTGCCGCGTGTGGTTTCCTCGTTTCAGTGCTTCAATGATCTCCGCACCGCTCAAATGGCCGACCCGGGCGGCGACCACCACTGCGTCAGGGGGTTGCTCCCCGATCCGAAGAAGGCCGTCGAGTGGGTCGGCATAGTCGATCACCTCGAACGTGACGCGCAGAGAGGCAAGCACACGTTCCTTCGAACCGTTGCCATTGACGAGCAGCGCGACGCGTGGGCGTTCAGCATCGAGCTCTTCGGGAATCGGGTAGCCGTACTTCCGCAAGAAGTCGAGGACGTGCGGCCGGCGGAACCGAAGGTGGCGCCCGGGCGTCCGGAAGTGCGCGATCTGCCCGCGGTCCGCCCAGTTGTGAATCGTCTTCAGATCGACCTGGCAGAACCGCGCGATTTGCGACGCGGTGAAGAGATCTTTGGGCTTGCGGGCGGGGGAAGCCACCCTATTTGGGTAGCGGCTCGGCTCCGGTCGACACAAGGAATAGCTGGAAAAATCTGGAGAATCTGTACCCTAGCGAACAGGCTAGGGCGCATCACGCCAGACGCCGTCGTCGAAAACCATCCGGGTCGCTCCGGGGATCGCTTGCTCGTCTTCGGGGTGCTCGGGGTCACCTGGTAGTGCGAGGAACCAACCCGTGTCGCTGCTGACGATGCGCGGCCGAACCAACGGTGGCTTTCGTGACAAGGCGTCGCTCACGGCGGACTTCACGTCTTCGAAGTCGGCAAGCCACTGCAGCGTGCGCAAGGTTGGAGGCGCCAGCTTAATTCGTCCGGCTTCCATGTCGTCCATGGCGCGGGCAGGGCGCATCCAAACTGCCGAGGTCGTTTCGGTACCGTCGTGCGACGCTTCTTGTCCCTCGGGCAACACCGCAATGTAGAATCGCGTGTCGAAGCGTTTGCTTTCGAACTCCGGAGTGACCCATCGTGCGTATGGAGTCAGCGCCATCGAGTCGATCGCCATGTCGAGTTCGGTTGCCACGTCGGCGAACGAGGTGCCGCCATGGAGCCGTTCGCGAGCTCCCGCCAAATCCGCTCCCGCTCTGCTCCCCGCCAAGAGCACCCCGGCCTCTTCGAACGTTTCGCGGACTGCAGCAACCAGCAATCCGAGCGCCGCGTTCGGATCGTTTTCGCCAAGCCCTGCGCTCAACTTCTCAGCCGGTCGGTCGAGCCGGTCGAGCCAGGTTTGCTCACGGTCGTCTGCATCGACCTTGCCGCCGGGAAACACGTGCGCGCCCCCGAGGAAGCCACTTCGATGGTGGCGGCAGAGCATGAAGGTTTCGAGCCCGTCCTCACTTTCGCGCAGCACGATGACGGTGGATGCGTCTTTGATCGGCTTTTCAGGCGGCTCGCCGCTCATGACTCGCGAGATACGAGGACGTGCGTCGTCGAGACGCCGATCGCGTTGGCGATGCGCGCCAATGTTTCGAGCGATGGGGTATGCCGACCGGCTTCGACGCGCGCGATATTCGGGCGGTGAATCCCAGTGCGCCGCGCGAGCTCGGCCTGCGTGAGCCCGGCCGCGAGACGCAGCTCACGAAGGCGCGCGCCGAGACGCTCCCCATCGATGGC
>JBLYYU010000117.1:0-4305 GCA_048550275.1 Polyangiales bacterium | reverse complement strand
GGCCGTTGGAGGACACCCAGGAACGTAGATGTCCACAGGTACGATGCGATCGCAGCCGCGCACCACAGAGGAGGAGTAGTGATAGTAGCCCCCGCCATTGGCGCAGGAGCCCATAGAGATAACGTAGCGGGGCTCGGGCATCTGGTCGTAGACCTTGCGCAGAGCGGGCGCCATTTTGTTGCAGAGCGTGCCGGCGACGATCAGCACGTCGGACTGACGCGGACTGGCGCGCGGTGCGAAGCCGAACCTCTCCAGATCGTAGCGGGGCATCGACGCCTGCATCATTTCAACGGCGCAGCACGCGAGGCCGAACGTCATCCACATGAGGGACCCGGTGCGCGACCAGTTTATGAGGTCGTCGGCGGTGGTGAGTAGAAAGCCCTTGTCGGCGAGTTCGTCGGAGAAGGTGCCGAATGTAGTGGCGCCGGCTGTGATCTGGCCGCCGCCCTTCCCTTCCGTCTCGAACCTGACTTCAGGCATCAATCCCATTCGAGCGCGCCTTTCCGCCACTCATAAATGAAGCCGATCGTGAGCACGCCGAGGAACACGATCATCGACCAGAACCCGAGCGCGCCAATGTCTCCGAAGGCGACGGCCCAGGGGAACAGAAATGCGACTTCCAAGTCGAAGATAATGAAAAGCAGCGACACGAGATAGAAGCGCACGTCGAATTTCATCCGCGCGTCATCAAACGCGTCGAAGCCGCATTCATAGGCCGAGACTTTCTCGGGATCCGGATTGCGTACGGCGATGACGAAGGGCACGACCAGCAGGATGGTGCTGATGACGAATGCGATGCCGATGAAGATGACGAGGGGAAGGTAATCTTGAAGCAGCTGGCCCATGGCTCTTCCGAAGCCTTCTTTTGCATTCACGGGGCCAAAATGGCGGGAGTGACGGGACTCGAACCCGCGGCCTCCGGCGTGACAGGCCGGCGCTCTAACCAACTGAGCTACACCCCCTACCGGGCCGTCAACCACGGCCAGAGGCGATCTTCAGCATGTACGGCCTGGGATTCCCCAAGTCAAGGCGAGCCTAGCGAAGACACGAGGATGGGACGTTGCGGCGCGTGCAGGTTGACCTGGGACCAACCGTTAGCGTCATGCATGGCGAGAATGGTGGGCGGTGACAGGCTCGAACTGCCGACATCCACGGTGTAAACGTGGCGCTCTACCAACTGAGCTAACCGCCCTCACCTTCAAATAAGAAAGGCGAAGCCTCACGCAAAGGGCGAGGCCTCGCCAGGAAATCCTCAGAAATCGCGTAATCCGTGTTTACGCGTTCACAGCCTCTTTGAGCGCCTTGCCAGCGCGGAACTTCGGCACGCGGGAGGCCGGAATTTGGACCGCTTCGCCGGTGCGCGGATTGCGACCAATGGACGCCTTACGATCCGCGACCTGGAAATTTCCGAAGCCGACAATGCGAACGGTGTCACCGCCGCTCAAGGCTTTCTCGATGTTCTTGAACGTCGCGTCGACAGCTTTCTCGGCGGCGTCCTTCGACAATTCGGATTCTTTCGCCACATGGGCGACCAGCTCAGCTTTGTTCACGGGTCTCCATCCTTTCGCTTGGCCCCGATCGCAGGGCGTCACTTAACCCTCAAGGCCGCTTTGGTACGCTCCGATTCACAAACAAGTCATGTATGACTCGCGCAAAAACTGCGGAAAATCAACAATTTTGGGCGACTCAGTGCATAAGGGCGGACTCCTGGATTGCGGCAAATCCGCGGCAGGAGACGCAAGCGCACAACTCTAGTGTGCGGTCAATCCGGAGCCGGACTTGTCCTCGGACGGGACGACCTGCGCAGACCCTTCGCCCTCTTCTTCCCAGACGATGGGTTGGGGCGCCCGTGTGAAGGCGAGCTTCAGCACCTCCTCCACACGCGAGACGGGGCTGATTTCAAGTGCATTCTTAAGCGAATCGGGTATCTCCGCGAGATCCTTGACGTTTTCCTCAGGGATAATCACGGTCTTGATGCCGGCGCGGAGGGCTGCGAGCAGCTTCTCCTTGAGCCCGCCAATGGGCAGGACCCGGCCGCGCAAGGTGATCTCGCCCGTCATGGCGACGTCCCGCTTGACCGGAATTCCGGTCATCAGCGAGATGATGGCGGTAGCCATGGCGACGCCCGCGGACGGGCCGTCCTTCGGGGTGGCTCCTTCGGGCACGTGAACGTGGATATCCCGCTTCTCGAATAAAGGCGGCTCGATGCCGAAATCGACGGCCCGGGACCGCACATAGGCATTTGCGGCCTGAATCGATTCTTTCATGACATCGCGCAAATTGCCGGTGACGGTCATCTTGCCCTTGCCCGGCATCATCACGCCTTCGACGGTCAGGATCTCGCCGCCGACTTCGGTCCAAGCGAGACCGGTGACGACACCGACCTGGTCCTCCAGCTCGGCCTCGCCGTAGCGGTATTTCGGCACGCCAAGATAGTCGGCGAGATTGTCGATCGTGACATTGACCGACTTGTTCTCCGTGGTCAGGAGCTCCTTCACCGATTTACGTGAGAGCTTGGCGATCTCGCGCTCAAGACTGCGGACGCCGGCCTCGCGCGTATAGCGGCGAATGACCTCCTTCAAGGCCCCGTCATCCAGCGAGAACTCTTCGTCCTCTAGACCATGGTTCTTGATCTGCTCGGGGATTAGATGCCGCCGGGCGATCTCCACCTTCTCGTCTTCGGTGTAGCCGGCGATGCGGATGATCTCCATGCGGTCCATCAGGGCCGGCGGAATGTTCAGCGTGTTGGCCGTGGTCACGAACATCACGTTGGACAGGTCGTAGTCCACTTCGAGATAGTGGTCGTTGAAGGTGTGGTTCTGCTCCGGATCCAGGACCTCGAGCAGAGCCGAGGCCGGGTCGCCGCGAAAATCGGCGCCCATCTTGTCGATCTCATCGAGCAGGAACAGCGGATTGACCTTCTTGGCCTTCCGCATGGACTGGATCACCTTGCCCGGCAATGAGCCGATATAGGTGCGGCGGTGACCGCGGATTTCAGCCTCGTCACGCACGCCGCCAAGGCTCATGCGCACGAACTCGCGGCCCGTGGATCTTGCGATCGACTTGCCGAGCGAGGTTTTGCCCACGCCGGGCGGACCGACCAGGCACAGGATCGGGCCTTTCAGCATGTTGGTGCGGTTCTGGACGGCGAGATATTCGACGATGCGGTCCTTGACCTTCTCCAGGCCAAAGTGGTCCTCGTCCAGGATCTTCTGGGCGTCGTCCAGGTCGCGTTTGACCTTGCCCTTCACGCCCCACGGGATCGACAGCAGCCAATCGAGGTAGTTGCGCACGACCGTGGCTTCGGCCGACATGGGGCTCATCTGGCGCAGCTTCTTCAGCTCGCCCATGGCCTTTTCACGCGCTTCCTTCGAGAGCTTGGTCTTCTCGATCTTGTGCTCGAGCTCGGCCAGGTCGTCCCGGCCTTCCTCGCTGTCGCCAAGCTCCTTCTGGATCGCCTTCATCTGCTCGTTCAGGTAGTACTCGCGCTGCGTCTTCTCCATCTGACGCTTCACGCGGCTCCTGATCTTGCGCTCGACCTGAAGGACGGAAATCTCGCTCTCCATGAGCGTGAAGACACGCTCCAACCGCTCGGAGACCGACGTGACCTCCAAGATCTGCTGCTTCTCGGCGATCTTGATGGCGAGATGGCTGGCAATGGTATCGGCCAGCTTCGAATAGTCCTCGATCTGGCTCGCGGTGCCGAGTACCTCCGGCGAGATCTTCTTGTTGAGCTTCACATAGCTCTCGAACTGCGACACGACCGAGCGGGCAAGCGCCTCGATCTCGTCCTCCGAGCCGAGGCTTTCCTCGACTGGCGCAATCTCGGCTTCGAAATAGTTCTCGTTTTCGGTGTAGCGGGCGATGGTGGCCCGGCGCATGCCTTCGACAAGCACTTTCACCGTGCCGTCGGGCAGCTTCAGAAGCTGCAGGACCGAGGCAAGCGTACCCATTTCGTAGATGGCGTCGGCGTTCGGCTCGTCGTCCGAGGCATTCTTCTGCGCGACCAGCAGGATCTGCTTGTCGGTGCGCATGACCTCTTCCAGGGCGGCGATCGACTTCTCGCGTCCGACGAAGAGCGGCACGATCATGTAGGGGAAAACCACGATGTCGCGCAGAGGCAGCACCGGATAAAGCTCCGGTGCATCCTCGATGGTCACGGACGGGTCTGTGTCAGTCATTGTGGTGCCGTCGCTTTCTTCGTCTTTTGGGCGGACCGAGTGCCGTTCCGCGAAGCTACTGTCTCAGCTCTCCTCCCCCCAGGACCGCCTTTGGCGTGCATTCTCCCGGCAAACGCCCCACTGG
>JBLYYU010000116.1:0-2957 GCA_048550275.1 Polyangiales bacterium | reverse complement strand
GATTCGTCGGGCGAACGCCTGACATTACGGGAATACCGAAGCCGCGCGGAAAAGGACTACATCCTTCAGACGCTCGACGAGGTCGGCTGGAACATCAGCCGGGCGGCGACGATCCTCGGAGTCGAACGCACCAACCTTCACAAGAAAATGCGGAGCTATGGTATCCGTCGTGAGGAAGCATGATTCGTCGAATGCTGAAGCTGGTCTGGACGGGGGTCGTGTTGGCGTTCGTCGCCTACATCCTGTTCTTCACTCGGCTCGGCGATCGGACACCATTTCAACACCTGATGCGGGTCGCCGGTACCGACGAGGCGAAGGAGCTAGGCCGTGAGGTCACCGAGGCGACCGGGCGCATCACGAAGAAGATCGGTGACCAGGTTCACGAAGCGACGAAGCCTCCGAAAGGAGACGCTGGAACCGGCGAGGCGCCCGCGTCGGTGACCGACAGAATCAACGACCTGGTGGGCGAAGCACAGGAGCGCGAAGAGCGAATCGAAGCCGCGCGGATCGAAGCCGCGCGGATCGAACAGGTCGAGTAGCGCGGTCGGCTTCGATCAGGGCCACTCGAGTTGGAGCCGCTTCATTTTGCGCCAGAGGGTCGTCGGGCTGAGACCGAGGAGCTCGGCAGCGCGCTCCTTGTTGCCCTCGGCGTGCCGAAGCGCGCGAACGATGGCGTCTCGCTCGACCTCTTGCACGATGTCGGCGAGCGACTGCCGACCCGGATGTGAGGCGCGGCCGTTCCCGTTGCCGGTCGCGTTTGGGAGAATGTCCGAAAGGTGAACCTGGCCGTCTTGAGCCAAAGCGACGCCCTGCTCGATCAGATTTTCGAGCTCGCGAATGTTGCCTGGGAAGTCATAGCCGAGCAGATGGTCCAGAACGCCGGGTCCGAGTGTTGCTTGGCGGCCCATCTTCTTTCCGTACTTCTGTAGGAAGCTCTCCGCGATGGGAGCGATGTCCGCCTTGCGCTCGCGGAGCGGCGGAAGCTCGAAGCGGGCGACGTTGAGCCGGTAGTACAAGTCTTCGCGAAACCTCTTTTCTTCGATCAGGCTCCGAAGGTTCTGGTTGGTGGCTGCGATGATGCGCGCGTCGACGTTGATGGAGCTGTTGTCGCCAAGGCGCCGGATCTCGCCTTCTTGGATTGCGCGGAGCAGCTTGGCTTGAAGTGAAGGAGGGGTCTCGGCGATTTCGTCGAAGAAAAATGTGCCGCCGTTTGCCTCTTCGAAGAGGCCCTTGCGTGTCTGGACTGCGCCGGTGAACGCGCCGCGCATGTGCCCGAAGAGCTCGCTCTCGAGAAGGGTTTCGGTGAGCGCTGCACAGTTGATCGAAACGAAGGGGCGCTCGGCGCGAAGAGAGTTGGCGTGGATCGCGCGGGCGACCAGCTCCTTACCGGTGCCGCTCTCCCCCGTGATCAGGACGGTGGCGTCGGTGGGCGCGATCCGCACGATGCGCCCGAGGATGTCTCGGATCTCGGCGGATTGGCCGATGATGTTTCCGAAGTTGTAGCGCTCGCGGAAATCGGACGCGGCCGCCCTCGCCTCGCTGTCGCCGCTCCCCGATGCGCGCGCGACCTTGATGAGAAGCTCCTCCACGACGAACGGCTTCTGCACGAAATCGTGTGCGCCAAATCGCATCGCTTCGACCGCGTCTTCGATGGTGCCGAACGCGGTCATGACGATGACGCGAGTGCGTGGAGATGCTTCCCGAGTGCGTTGCAGGACTTCTATGCCTCCGATTTCACCCATCCGAAGATCGGTGATCACGAGGTCGTAGTTCCTGTCGGCGACCATCGTGCAGGCGGCTTCGCCGTTCGGCGCCTGGTCGACCTCATAGCTCTCCGCTCGCAGCATCTCCGAAAGCATGCCGCGCGCGCTGTCCTGATCATCGACGATGAGAATCCTGGCCATCCCCCAACCGGTTCCGTCAGCTGAGACTGTACCGCAATTCGTGGGTTCGTGCCCGAATGCTCAGGCTAGGACGTCGTGCATGGACGCAAGCACCTCGTCGCGGAATTCCGCCGGGAAAATCAGGCGCGGGTGCTCGATGCGTTTGTTACGGAGCTGCCCGAGGAGAAAGGATGCATCGCCCAAGCGCTGAAGCGGTTGGTGGCGGAGCGTCACCCACATCCCGTCTGTGCTGCCATCGGTCGGCTCGTAGTAAGGGACGTCGTCCGCGACGTCGATCCAGACCGTGAGGTCCGGGCGGAGCCCTTTGGCGGCGACGATTTCTTCGGCCCGCGCCTTTGCTTCGGCCCAGCGTTCGGGGTGGCCTTCGGGCAGCGGGACGGTTTTCGGGAGGACCCTGCCACGGAGCCGTCTGCTGAGCTCGGCCAGGGTCGCGTCGCCGTTCCGCTCCCAGGCGCTCAGGCAGCTGAGCAACTCGGCGTCGTCCATGTGCAGATACTCGTCGAGCGAGACCGACTCCCCGAGCGCCGCGGCACGAAAGGCGGGGAGCAATGGATCGGGCGACGCGCCATCGGAGATCATCTCGCTCACGCGCATGAAGATCGCGCGCACCAGAGCCTCGGCCGCGCGCGTGGCTTTGTGGTGGTAGACCTGCTGGTACATGAAGTGCCGGCCTAGGAAAAAGCTCTCCACGGGAGGCAGGCCTTTGCGGCCTTGCACTGCGAGCACCCAGCGTTCGTCGACGCAGGCGAAGGTCAACGCTTGGAGCAACCAGTCGAGGTCGTAGAGCCCGTAGCGGACGCCGGTCATGTGGCTGTCGCGAAGAAGATAGTCCGCGCGATCGACGTCGAGCGTCCCGCTCACGCTCTGGCTGAGGTAGCCGAGGTGGTAGTTGCCGCTGAGCAAGCCGGTGACGCGCTCGGACATGCCCGCCGAGATCGACTCGAGGGTTTGGTGCACCTCGGTCGAGGGGTCGAGGAGGATCTCTTGTGTCCAGACTTCGTGGTGCTTGGCGTGGGGCAGGACTTCTTCGAAGAGGTGCGAGAACGGGCCGTG
>JBLYYU010000115.1:0-4675 GCA_048550275.1 Polyangiales bacterium | reverse complement strand
GCGCGGCTCGCTCAGCGGCAAAAAGCGCGTGCTCGACTTCGGGTGCGGTGGCGGGTTTCTCATCCCCGCACTTTCGCGCGTAGCCGGCGAAGTGTATGGCGTCGACTTTTCCCCGACTTCGGTCGAGCTCACCAACGAACGAAACGCGAACATCGCGAACTTCCGTGGCGCCACCTCACCGATGGAAGCGCTCGATGCTGGGCTCAAGTTCGACGGCATCCTTTCGGTCGAAGTCATCGAGCATCTGTCCGACGAACAGCTTGCGGGGACGCTCGACATCATCAAGCGCTTACTCACTCCGGGCGGGGTCATCGCGTTCACCACTCCGAACGACGAAGACCTCGGCGCGTGGGGACAGGTCCGACGCGCATTCCGAGCAATTGGAAATGGCCGCGACACCGGCCTTCCACATCGGGTCGCGTCCGGAACCCTGCCGTAGCGACGCGAGGCGCGCACAGCTCTCCCATGCGAGACGAGGACGTAGCGCGGGCCGCCCGTCAGCTTCTAGGCACCGCTTCGCCACCTTTGGCTTCTGCACGCTGGTAGGCGGGCCTGCTCGTGACGCGCTCGCGCCACGCCACGGTGTTGGGGCGCTCGCCTGAAGCGCGGGAGAGCGCGGCCTCCACTCCATAGAACATCTGGATATCTGCGATCGAGAAATCGTCGCCAGCGAAGTAGGGACGCTCCGATAGGGTCTTCTCCACGAATCCAAGGTGCAGGTCGAGGGCGGGACGCGTGTAGCTCTGGTCGACTTTGTCCGCGATACCGCGCGCGATCGGCTTGACGAAAAAGGGCATCGGCGCCGACCGCAGCCTCGCGAAGATCAAGCTGACCAGCAGCGGCGGCATCAGCGAGCCTTCCGCGTAGTGCAGAAACATCGTGCACTCGAGCTTACCGGCTTCGTCGGTCGGCGTAAGCTTTCCCTCGCGGTCCGCGAAGTACTCGAGCACCGCGCCGGACTCGACGAGCACGCGCCCATCGACTTCGACCATTGGGAATCGGCCGAGTGGATGAATCTCCGCGGCCGCTGCTGGGGCCCGGAAGTTCTCGTCTCGCTCCCAGGATTGGATCGAATAGTCGAGCCCGAGCTCCTCGAGGAGCCATAGAACCCGCAGCGAGCGAGAGTAGTTGAGGTGGTGGACTTTGATGGCCATGACGGGACGGTACCACTGCTCCGAGTGTCGATGAGCTCTGTCAGCCCATCTGGCTCGTCGCAATCGCAGGACTGCGCGGTACCGATCGTCATGTCGCGTGAGGAAACGCGTCTACGGCTTTCAAGCCCTTGCTGGGTGACGTCCACGATCGGCGACCGCCAAATGGGCGCCAACCCTAAACAATTACGTATATCTAAAGACGTGACCAGACTGTAGCGTTTGTGTTTCGTCTGGAGGTGGCCGTGGCGCTACCCGTTGCCGAAGCAACGTCGACGGATGCGATGTGGCACCTGCGATTCAGGCTGAAGGGAGACAAGCCATGACTAGATTCGTATCAACGAGCCTATCGATTGTCGCGACGGCACTGATGGTCACCCTCTCGCTAGGATGTGGAGAAGGCATCGGGGACGAGACCGGAAGTCAGTCAGCGGAGCTCAACAAGGGGCAGTGCAACGCAATCGTTGCGACGGCCCTCAGCTCTGCGCAGCGATGTGCTCGCGGTGAATGCGGGGTTGCGGAGTGCACGGATGTGGGAGGTGCATTGGGTGCCTTCTTCGGAGACGAGAATTGCGCGGGCCTTTTTGCGACTGGCGACGCCAACGGTCTTCCTGGGAACGCCTCGATTCATCCTCAAACCGGCGAGATCAAGCATGTCGGTGATGTGATCTGCGGTAGCATCGTTGCGTGCGGACTTTGCCCATTTGCACCCCCCGGTGCGTGCGATGGCCCCTGCGACGACGCAGAGTAATTGGCGCCGCCTGCCGTCTCAGGTGATCGAGCCAGGCGTTGTCGCGAGAGACCAGGTCGGGTCATTTTCGCGACAACGCCAGCAGGCTCTGTGGCGTCAGCCTACGGTGCGCAGGTTTCCGCGCCGCCCGCGGTCATCGGGTCGCAGTTGTAGCCAGCGTCGGTGGCTGTACCGAAGTTTGCGTCCCAGTTGTCCAGGTGGCAGTCGCTGCAGCGGAGCGCGCCCGTGGGCGGCGCGACCTCGTGGTTGATCTGCATGTACATCTTGGTGTTGACCCAGTCCCAGCTCACTTCGCTGCCGGTTGGGGAGGTCCTCTTATAGGACGTCGGTGCCGTGATCTGGTCGGCCTCGAGGGCGCCGGCGGTCAGCGCCGCATCCCAGACCTCTTCGATTTCGGCCAGCCCGGCTGAGGGATTCGAGGCAAACAGCGCTGGAATCGCTTTCCAGAATGCATCCGAGGCAGGGTCGCCGCTGAACAGCCACGGCACGATTAGGAACTCGCCGTTGGCCGCATTGAGGTCGGCCGCCTGATTGCCGGTCATCACCTTGAACGGATACAGCTTGGCTTCGTCGACCCCGCGGGCGCCAATAGGCTTGGCGATTGCGACGGGATCGCCGGGGCTGCCGTCGCCTGTGATGAAGCCGCCGGACGTCACGGTCAGTCGCTCGACACCACCATCGTACCAGGCATAGACCGGTCGCACGTTGGCGTCCCAAACGAAGTCTCCCTTCATCCAGTCGTAGCTCGCCTTCTGGACTGTGCTGCCGTCCACGAGGGTGACGGTCTGCATCGGGATCGGATCGGTGTCGAACTGGCCGGCGGTTCCCCACTTCCAGTCCATCTTGGTTGCCTGCGTCCGGCTGAATGCCGGCACGTGGCAGGTCTGACAGGCGAGGTTGGCGATGTGGGCCTCCAGCGCCGAGTCGTCGTGGACGATGCCGGTGTGGCAGTCGCTGCACGACATTGCGCCCTCGGAGACCGGGTTGTGGACGCCTTTGCCCGGGATTTGGTGGTCGGTAGTGACGTGGCAGTCGGCGCAGACCATGCCGCGTCCCATGTGCACGTCGACGGCTTCCGTGGGGTTGGCTAGCGCTGAGCCGATGTCGCCCTTCTTGACGTTGTCACCGCCGCCGGCCTTGAAGTGGCAAGCGCCGCAATTGGCGCGAGTTGTCGTGCCAACGCTTTGGGCGGCCAGCACCAAGTCCACGCTAGGAGCGACTGCACCGCCAGGTGCTTTCACCTTTGCATACCCCGAAGCGGGGTCGGCGTGGCAGACCAGGCAGTCGACGTTGGCCTTGTCGTCCCAGTCGTAGGTGTCCATGTCGACGAAATTGTAGCCGGCGTGGCACTGCGCACAGCGCGCCTCGTTGGTCTCGACGGCGATGCAGAAGTTGTTGATGAGGGGGTTCTTGCCGGTCAGCCCGATGGGCATCGTAGAACCGGCGCCATCGGGAATCACGGTGCCCGGGGCCGCAGCCGAGTCCCAGCGCCAGTGAGCGGAGGCCAGCACGTGGTCGAACGCACCGTCGCTGCCGTCGTGGCAGTCCATGCAGGTGGCGGTGGCGGCCGGACCATCCGCCAAGCTGGTCGGGAGGATCTTGTTGCGGTGATCCTTGCCGGGCTCAGTGCCGCCTAGGGTACGGTCGATCATGCACACCGGTGCGTCGCCGTCTTCATTGCAGTACTCGGTCTCGTCGCAGGACGAGACACACACCGGAGTGACCAGTGTGGTGTCGCAGGTCGAGCAGCCATCGCACACCGGGTCGCAGGTCGGCGTGACCGGGTCTGGATCACAGGCGTTGGTTGCCTCGTTGCAGATTGTGCCGTCGGCGCAGAAGTCGACGCAGGCGGCGGGCATCAGGGTGGTGTCGCAGTACTGGCACGAGCCGCAATCGTCACACTGAGCGGACTCGGGGACCACACATTCGCCGTCCTGGCATAGCAAACCCTCGCCGCAGGCAGAGGCGCAGAGCGGTGTGCTACCGCTGGTGTCGCAGACCAGGCAGGCATTGGCATCGCAGACGGGGTCGCAAGCCGCGTCCGACGGTCCCTCGTCGCTGTCACCGCCACAGGCAGCCAGCGAGAGGGACAGCATGCCAGTGACCAACCATGAAGCTCGTCTCGCCCTAAACATCGCTACATCCTCCTCAATGGGATGCTCGATCCGGACCAGCTATCGTCAGCCGCGAGCGGCCGAGCATCAACTTGGTTGCGCTCTAATGGACACCGGTAGGGTCAAATGACTCACGCGGAAAGAGGAGATCCGACCGTCGTTGGCGGTTTGTGGCGCTGCTCGCGAAGGTCCGAGTGTCGTTGGCGGTTTATGGGGCCACCGACAACGATTTGAGGTCCGAGAGGTTCTCGCGCTCATTGGCAGACTCCGGAGCGCAGGGCTCGACGTGCGCTTCGTAGTTCGCGAGCGCCAAATGTCAAAACCGAGCGTGGGTCAGGGGGTGCTGGGACAGAGCTCGTGCCATGGACGCGCCACCTTCGTCCGAATTTGACCTCAGCTAATGCCGCCGGTAACCAGAAAGGATGAAGCTACTCTCGACTCGTGTGGTGATCTCATTGCTGGTCGTGCTTTCGCTCGGCTGCTCGAAGAAGACCGAGGAAGCTCCGGCACAGGTGTTCGAGGTCGTGCATGCCAAGGTTGCGGAGGACAAGATGGCTCCGGTGCCTGCGGGGGATCAGCCGGCTGCCGCGGATGTTGGCGAGCCCGAGCACGCGCAGGTGAAGCTCACGCCGGAACAGATCAGAGAGCTCGTGGATCCG
>JBLYYU010000114.1:0-15831 GCA_048550275.1 Polyangiales bacterium | reverse complement strand
GCCGAGCGGGCCCCAATCGCGAGCACGTGCGTCGCGAGCCGTTCTCCGATGACGCGTTGCCAATCGCGAGCACGTGCGTCGCGAGCCGTTCTCCTGTGACCCGGCTCTACACGACCGCTAGCCAGGATTCGTCCGGCACCTTCACCCCGCGCACCGCATCGAAGTAGGCGCTCTGCACCTTCTCCGTAATCGGCCCGCGTGAACCGATACCAATGCTCCGGTCGTCGAGCTCGCGAACCGGAGTCACCTCTGCCGCCGTGCCAACCATGAACACCTCGTCGGCGATGTAGAGCTCGTCTCGCGAAATCAGTCGCTCGTGCACCGTCAGACCGAGGTCCTGCATGACGCGGATGACCGAGTTGCGGGTGATGCCGCCCAGAATGGACACCCCCATCGGCGGGGTGGCGATCTCGCCATCGCGGACCACGAAGATGTTCTCGCCCGAGGCTTCCGAGACATAGCCCTGCGTATCGAGCATGATCGCCTCGTCATAACCGATGGCCTGGACCTCTCGCTTGGCGAGGATCGAGTTCACGTAGTGACCGTTGATCTTGCCCTTGGACATCAGCGTGTTGACCCCGGCGCGCTGGAACGAGCTCACCTTGGCGCGGATGCCGCGCCTGAGACCCTCTTCGCCAAGGTATGCTCCCCAGCGCCAGGCAATGATCGAGACCCGGGTTTCGTTGGTTTTCGCGCCGAGGCCCATTTCGCCGTCACCCATGAAGGCGATCGGGCGCAGGTAGCACTCGTCGAGGCCGTTCGCGCGGACCGTCTCGAGGCAGGCCTCGACGATCTCCTCCTGGCTGTACGGCATAGGGAGCATGCAAATGTGGGCCGAGTCGTAAAGGCGCCGAATGTGTTCTTCCAAACGAAAGATGGCGCTTCTACCGTCCTCCAGCTTGTAACAGCGAATGCCCTCGAAGACGCCCAGACCGTAGTGAAGCGTGTGCGTCAATACGTGGACGTTGGCCTGGTCCCAAGGAATGAGCTTCCCGTCGAGCCAGATCTTGTCCACTTTGTCCACCATTGCTGCTCCTCACACCCCCACCAATCGGGGGTCGCGCGTATGTAGCATAAATCCGCAATTCCGCTGAGTTGACCTGATTGGGGGCATGGAGTAGAAACGCCGGCGCTCGAGGAGCCTGGATAGCAGCGTGCATCCGGGCTCTCCGCGCATTGAGGGTTCGTCGTGGTTTACTCATTACTATCGATTTTGCTCCAGCCGGATGTGAGCGGCGGTCCCGTCGCACCAGTAGCGCCTGGTGGCGGGGGAGCTCCGGTTACGGGGCCGATGGGCTGCGGCGGCGGCACAGAGCAAATCGGTTTCCTCCTGCTGATGTTCGCGGTTCTCTACTTCCTGATGATCCGCCCGCAGCAGAAGCGCGCCAAGCAGCACGATGAGATGCTCGGCGGGCTCAAGAAGGGCGACATGGTTCGCACCAACGGCGGAGTTCTCGGAGAGGTCACGGCGCTCGACGAGCGTGACGTCACCCTCGAAGTTGCGGACCGTACCCGCGTCAAGGTCCTTCGAAGCCACATCGCTGGCTTGGACCAACCCACCGAAAACAAAAGCTGAACGCTAGGCGAGGATCATGGATCGAGGCTGGTATTTTCGTTTGGTAATCGTCGTCGGCTCGTCCCTGCTGGGCTTCCTAGCCCTGTGGCCGAGTGTCGACCGATGGTTGCCATGCCCCGACATCGTCAAAGAGACCTTCGAGAATCAGATCAACCCCGGCCTGGATATCAAGGGCGGTCTACGACTGATGTACGAGGTCGAAGTCGATGAGTACATTCGCGACCGTCGAGACCGAATCGCCGAGCAGGTGCAGCGCCAGTGCGGCGTCCTGATCGGAGTCGTTCCCGAAGAAGAGCTCGACGAGATCGACAAGGTCAAGCTCGCTGAGATTCAGCAGCGCTGCAAAGTCGAGCGCGTCGACAAGGATGGAGGCGCGGTTCGTGCGATTCGAATGACGTTTTCGAATCAAGAAGACGCGGACAAGCTCTCGAAGACCTGGGTGAAAGACTACTTTCGTGATCTCCGCGTCGCCAGCGGTGTCGGCGATCAGGTGGTCGATCTTCACATGCGTGAAGAGCAGCTCACCAACATGCGGGAGACGGCGGTTCGGCAGTCCGAACGGACGATCACCAACCGCATCGATAGCATGGGCGTCCTCGAACCGACGGTCATCGCTCGTCCGAACGACGGCGACATCATCATCGAGATCCCGGGTGCGCAAGAGAGCTCGTTCGAGCGAATAAAGTCGATCATCAGCCGCACGGCGCAGCTTCAGTTCAAGATCGTCGACGACGAGTCGGACAGCCGCTCCTTGTTCACGACGCCGCCCGAGGGCATCTACCTGAACGCGGGCGCGCAGACTTTTGCCGAGGCGTTCGGTGAGGACGCCCGCGACCGGCTCCGGGCCTACATCGCGACCCTGGCGGTCCCCGATGATCGCGAGCTCGCGATCGGCCGTCAGGACCCGGACCCCGAGCGGGGCGGCGAGGGCTGGCGCACCTACTACATGAACCGTGTCGCCGACGCGACCGGTGAGGACCTCGACGATGCCTCGGTCGGCTTCGACCCGCAGAGCGGAAGCCCCGAGGTCGACTTCGTGATGAACACGCGCGGGGCGTCGCGAATGAGCGACCTGACCGGCCGGAACATCGGCAAGCGCATGGCCATCGTGCTCGATGACCGCGTCGAGTCGGCGCCTGTGATTCAGGGAGAGATTGGGGCGCGAGGCCGCATTACCCTCGGCGCCTACCTCGACCGCAACGAGCTTCTGCAAGAGGCCAAGGACTTGGTTGTCGTGCTTCAGGCTGGTGCCCTTCCTGCTCCGCTCCGCCCGGCGAACGAACAGCTCATCGGCCCGACGCTCGGTCGGGACTCCGTGCAAAAGGGCGCGCTCGCAGCGCTGGTCGGAATCCTCCTCGTCGTGGTGTTCATGGCCCTGTACTACCAGGTCGCAGGCCTAGTCGCGGACGCGATGGTCTTGCTCAACCTTCAACTCCTTCTCGGCGTCATGTCGGGCATCGGCGCGACGCTCACCTTGCCCGGTGTCGCGGCCATTGCGCTCACCGTCGGTATGGCAGTCGACGCGAACGTGCTCATCACCGAGCGCATTCGAGAGGAGCTCCGGCTCGGCAAGTCACCGCGCTCAGCGGTCGAGCAAGGGTACGCCAGAGCGTACTCCTCGGTCTTCGATAGCCAGCTCACAACCGCCATCGCCGGCATCGTCCTATGGCAGTTCGGCACCGGGCCGATCAAGGGCTTCGCGACGATGCTGTTGATCGGAATCGGCACATCACTCTTTACCGGCACGTTCTGCTCGAAGGTGCTCTTTGACTGGCTCGTGCGCGGCGCGCGCGTGCAGCGACTGCGGGTGGGCTGACATGGAATTCATCAAACCCGGCACCTATATCGACTTCATGAAGTACCGCGGGCCGGTGATCACCGTCCTCGCGCTCATGGCAACCCTGAGCTTGGTCTCGCTCTTCTACCCGGGTCCGAACTACGGCATCGACTTCGCCGGCGGCACCGAGCTGGAGCTGGCGTTCAACTCCGACACGAGCCCAGCCGAGGTCCGCAAAGCGCTCGAAGATGCGGGCTACTCTCGCCCCGACGTCATCAGCGTCGAAGGGGTGCCGAACCAGTACATCATTCGCGTTCAAGAGGTTTCGTCGCTCCCCGACGAACAGGTCGACGAGATCCGAGCTTCGGCCGAGGCAGCGCTCGGTGAGGGCGTCCTTCAGGAAATGAAGGTCTCTCCGGGCGGCGACAAGATCACCATCCGCGCGTCGGGCCTCGTCCACGAGCAACAGCTCGAGGAAGCGCTCGTTGCGGGCGGCGCGAATGTGCGTTCGATCAACTCGCTCACGGGCAGCCGAGACCCACGCTACGAAGTTCACCTCGTCGGTGTTGCGGACGAGCTCACCGCTGAGCTCGCCAAGACGTTTGGCGACCGAGCTCCCGAAAAGCCCCTTCGCGTCGAATGGGTCGGTCCGAAGGCCGGTGAGCAGCTTCGCGACGCAGCGATTCAGTCCCTGCTCTACGCCATCGCCTTCATCATGCTCTACGTGGCGTTTCGCTTCGACCTGCGATTCGCGCCCGGCGGGGTCATCGCGATGTTCCATGACGCGCTCATCACGCTCGGCATCTACGTCCTTCTCCAGAAGGAAGTGAACCTCACGACCGTCGCCGCGCTTCTGACGATCATGGGTTATTCGATCAACGACACGATTGTCGTCTTCGACCGAATCCGCGAAAACATGGTGCGCGTGCGAGACAAGAGCCTGCGCGAGCTGATCAACATCAGCACCTCGCAGATGCTCTCTCGAACGATCGTCACTTCGCTCACGACACTCTTGTCGGTGTCCGCGTTCTTCTTCCTCGGGACCGGGGTCATTCGGGACATCGCCTTTGCGCTCGGCATCGGTATCATGATCGGCACTTTGTCGTCGATCTTCATCGCGGCGCCGATCACCGAGCTCATGGACCGGCGCCTCTTCAGTCGCTCGCGGGGCTAGCTTCGTGATGCGGTATAGCGTGCGGCCATCCGACGAACGGGCGGCTGGCATGCTTGCCGAAGCATCAGGGCTCGGGCTCACCGCGGCTCAGGTGCTCATGCATCGCGGCATCCGAAATTTGGATGACGCGGCGCCGTTCCTCGACGCCACGCTGCGCGGTCTGAGCGCTCCCGGTCCCATGGCGGATCGGGCGGCCGCAGCAGAGCGCATCGCGCGCGCCATTCGGAGCGAGGAACCCATCGCGGTCTTTGGCGACTACGACGTCGACGGGACCACATCGGCGGTGATCCTCAGCGAGATCATCGAGACGCTCGGCGGACGGGTCCGGACGCTGGTCGCGGATCGGTTTCACGGCGGGTACGGGCTCAGCGAAGACGCCCTCGCGCGCTGCTTGGACGGTCGGCCGGGCCTCCTCGTGACCTGCGACTGCGGATCGAGCGACCACGCGCGAATCGCCAAAGCCAACGCTGCCGGCGTGGACGTGATCGTCGTCGACCACCATTTGGTTCCGGAAGAGCCTCTGCCCGCGTTTGCGTTTCTCAATCCGCATCGGCCGGACTGCGGCTTCGAATACAAAGGGCTTTGCAGCGCGGGTTTGGCGTTTTCGCTAGGTGCTGCATTGCGTGCAGAGCTCGGCGCGGATCTAGACCTCCGCGCCTGGCTCGACCTGGTGGCCATCGGAACGATTGCTGACGTGGCGCCGCTCGACGGCGACAATCGCCGTCTGGTGCGCGCTGGTTTGAAAGCGATCGGGTCCCCAGAGGCGCGTCCGGCGCTGGCCGCGCTTCGGAAGGCCGCGAAGATCCCTGAAGCGGCGGAGCTCACTGCCCGCGATGTCGCTTTTCGTTTCTCGCCGCGGCTGAACGCGCCCGGTAGGCTCGGTGCGGCCGACCTGACGCTCCGGTTCCTGATGGCCAAGACCCCGAAGGAAGCCTGGAGCTTGCTCGACGAGGTCGAAGCCCAGAACGACGAGCGCAAAGCGCTGACTCATCAGGCGACGGAGGAGGCACGCGCTCAAGTGCGCGAGCTCTACGGCGACTCGCCCGAAGAGGGGGTCGTCGTCGCCAGCGAAGCGTGGCATCGCGGGGTGGTCGGAATCGTAGCCGCCCGGCTAGTCGACTCGTTTGCAGTCCCGGCCGTGGTCATCGCCCTCGACGGCGAGCACGGGCACGGCAGCGTGCGCACCACCGGCGACTGCGACGTCTACCAAGCCCTGGCGGCCTGCGCCGAACATCTCGGGGCATGGGGCGGACATCGGGCGGCAGCGGGCCTCTCGCTCGAATCGAACGCCATCGACGTTTTCCGGGCCTCCTTCTCGAGCGCGACGCAGGGGCGCGGAGGCGCGGAGGCGCGGCAGGTCGATGTCGATGTCGCGCTCGGCGGTGCGTTTCGGATTCCGAGCGTGAAGGACCTGCAACGGCTCGGGCCGTTCGGCGAGGGCCATCCGGTCCCCACGTTCATGCTCGACGCCCACGTCGTCGAAGCGATCGGCGTTGGTGAAGGTCGGGTCCACGGCAAGCTCAAGCTACGTGTCGGCCAGGACTCGGTCCGCGCGTTCGCGCCCGGCATGTTCTCGCGGGTGGAGGGGCGCGCCGACTTGAAGCTCGTCGGCGAGTTCCAGCCGGACCACTGGATGGGCGGCCGCTCTGTCGAGCTACTCGTGAAAGACGTCCTCGACTAGCGTCCGGTCCACTTGGGCTCGCGCTTCTCGAAAAACGCCGCGAGCCCTTCCTTGGCATCTTCACTCGCGAGCACTGCGTACAGCTGTTCGCGTAGATAGGGTAGGGCCTCTTCGACCGACATCCTTCTCTGCTCGTTGTAGGCGTTCAGGCCCATGCGCATCGCGTTGGGCGACTGCTTGGCGAGCTTGCCAGCGATCTCCGCGACTCGGCTGTCGAGCTGGTCGTCGGGGACGACCTCGGTGAGCAGGCCGATCTCCTTGGCCTTGGTTGCGGTGATCTTGTCGCCGAGGAGCATGAGCTTCAGCAGCTCGCGAGGGTGGATGACCCGTTGAAGGACCGCAGTGATCATCATCGGAAACAAGCCGCGCTTGATCTCCGGGGTCGCGAGGATGGCGCTCTCGCAGGCGATGGCGAAGTGGCAGCAGGCGACGATGCCCATCGCGCCGCCCATGACGTAACCGGGAATCCGGGCGATAACCGGCTTCTTCATGGCGTCGAAGCGAAGCATCAGGTCGTCGAACTCACCCTTTTTCTCGAGCTTCCCGCGGTCCGCGGTCATCCCCTTCAAATCGGCACCGGCACTGAACGCGTTGCCCGCACCCGTCAGGACGATCACCCGAACCTGCTCGTCGGCTTCGGCATCGTCGAGCGCCCAGAGCAACTCATTCACGAGCTCCTGGCTAAGGGGGTTCTTTTTTTCGGGCTTGTTGAACGTCAATGTGACGACGTGCCCGTCCTGCCGCACGAGCAGGGATTGAAAGTCGCGATCCTCCATCGGCGGAGTCTTGGGCGGCGATTCGCTGAATTCAAGCCAATTGATTCCCAGCGTAACCCCGCGCGGTTGCAGCCGTTTCCGGCTGAGTGTACTGTAAGCGCTGAGGCATCTGGAGGGGGATGTGAGCTTGGATCGAATCGGTTGTGCTCTTGCGCTGGCGGCGGTGATTTCACTGACTGCGGTTCCACGTGTGGCCGAAGCTCAGACGACCCCCGCTACCTTCGACGACTTGCGCGCCACTCCGAAGGGGACCATCGGTCTCGGCCTCGTAGGCGCCGAGCTCGGGCTCATCATCCCTTCGGTATCCGGTCTCAACAAAGCTTGGGCCTTGTCGGTCTTTCCCATCGTCGGCGCGGCCGGTGGTGCACTGGCCGGGTATTTCGCCCTCGATAAGCCCGGCCGCGAAAAGGGTTCGGTCGCTGCACTGGCCGTCGGCTTGGCAGGCGTCATGCCGGCGATCCTCGTCACCGTGAAAGGCGTCAGGCAGGAACGCCAGGATCGCTGGCAGTCCACACCGCAGATCCAGCTTCGAACCGAGCGTGAGCAACGCGCGTTCGAGACCGCCGAGGCCGGGCCTGGGCTTCTTCGGCGTTCCCGTTCGGGCTTGCGAGTTTCGGCCCCCGGCTTTTCGTTTTCGCGACGGGGTGCAGAAGACGCCGAAACAGCGCGAATGGGCGGCCTCCGGGATCGCACCGAGATGCGGCTTTCCCTCGCGTCCGGCGTGTTTTAGCGTCCGTCCATGGTCACCTCGACGGTGCGGCGCACGATGCGCGAGCGCGCGCTGATCTCAGCGGGTACCGAGGTCTTGGTTGCGTGCTCCGGCGGGCCTGACTCGACGGCGCTCCTTCACGTGCTTCATCACCTTCGCCGCGAGCTCGGCGTCACCCTCTGTGCGGCTTCGATCGATCACGGGATTCGGCCCGAGTCCCGTTCGGAGGTCGATGGAGTCGCCGGTTTCGCGAACACGCTCGGCGTGCCCTTCGAGTCGGCGCGAATCGAAGTGCCGACCCAAGGCGCCTCGATCCAGGGACGTGCGCGAGATCTGCGATACCAGGCGCTCCGGGAGATCGCCGGCGCGCGCGGGTCATCCGCCATTGCAGTCGGCCACACCCAGGACGATCAGGCGGAAACGGTGCTCGCCCGAATGCTGCGCGGCTCGGGCATGCGTGGCCTCAGCGGGATCGAAGCGCGCCGCTCGGACGGCGTCATTCGGCCTCTGATCGATTGCCGCCGCTCGGACGTGCACGCCTACGCCATCGAGCACGATCTGCCCTTCGTGGACGACCCCTCCAATCATCAGCGCGCCTTCGAGCGCGTTCGGATTCGGCACGAAGTTCTTCCGGTGCTGCTCGCCGAGGACCCACGGCTCGTCGAGCACATCGCTGCCCTCGCAGATGAGGCCGCCGAGCTCAACGCCTACCTCGACGCACAGCTTCCAGATCTGCCGGCGCCGGGGGTGAGGACGTGCTCCACAGATTCGCTGACTCGACTCGCGGCCCCGCTTCGAGTTCGCTGGCTCCGCGTTTGGATCAAGCAGGAAACGGGCTTAACCCCCAGTCGCCCCCACCTCGACGAACTGGGCCGACTTCTTACGGGCCGGGGCGAGGTGCTGCTAGGATCGGGGTGGTCAGTCTGCCGGCAGGGCGGCGGGCTTTCGCTGGAATATCGTGAGCATCGGAGAACACGCAGCAATCCCGACTGAGCCCGTTCCGGGGCGACGGTTGCCAAGCGGCCTCCGGGGCCTCACAAAGATAGAAAGGGGCTGTGGCTCCCAGTCGGTCCGACAACTCGGCCCCGCGCTCCGCCTTACCATATGAAACAAAGCCAAAAAACACTGCTCTTCTGGGTCCTCGTGATTCTGATGTGCATCGTGATCTTCAACTTCGTCGCCCGCGAGGAGCAGCCCCGTAGCGTCCCCTTCAGCGAGTTCGTCACCGACGTCTCCGAGGGCAAGGTTCAGAAGGTCAAAATCCGTCCTCAGGACAACAGCGGCGAGTACACGTACTGGCTGAAGTCGGCTGACGAGGTTGCCCAAGGTCAACGGGTTCGCAACGAGAAGGTCACCGTCGGCATCATGGGCGAGCAGATCAACCAGCAGCTGCTCGACCAGCAAGTCAGTGTCGAGTACCTGCCTGAAGATCAGAACAGCCTCTGGACGAGCATCCTCGTGACCTGGCTGCCCATGATTTTTCTCGTCGGCATTTTGCTGTTCTTCATGCGCCAGCTTCAGGCCTCCGGCGGAAAGGCCATGAGCTTCGGCAAGTCTCGCGCGCGTCTGCTGAACGAGTCTCAGAACAAGGTCACGTTCAAAGACGTGGCCGGCATCGACGAGGCAAAGGACGACTGCGAAGAGATCATCGCGTTCCTCAAAGATCCGAAGAAGTTCCAGCGTCTGGGCGGCCGCATTCCTAAGGGCGTCTTGCTCATGGGGGCCCCCGGCACCGGCAAGACGCTCCTCGCGCGCGCGATTGCGGGCGAAGCGGGCGTGCCGTTCTTCAGTATTTCCGGCTCGGATTTCGTCGAGATGTTCGTCGGCGTCGGCGCATCGCGTGTCCGCGACCTCTTCGAGCAGGGCAAAAAGCACGCGCCTTGCATCATCTTCATCGACGAGATCGATGCGGTCGGCCGTCACCGTGGCTCGGGTCTCGGCGGCGGGCACGATGAGCGAGAGCAGACCTTGAATCAGCTCCTCGTCGAGATGGACGGTTTCGAGTCGAGCGAGGGCGTCATCATCATCGCCGCTACGAACCGACCTGACGTGCTCGACCCGGCGATCCTCCGTCCGGGGCGCTTCGACCGTCGCATCATCGTGCCGCGGCCTGATCTCAACGGGCGGCAGGGCATTCTCGCCGTGCACACTCGGCGTGTTCCCCTCGGTGACGATGTCCAGCTTGATATCATCTCGCGAGGCACGCCCGGGTTCTCCGGCGCGGACCTCGAGAATCTGGTCAACGAGGCCGCACTGCTGGCTGCTCGCCAGGATAAGGATCTGGTCTCGATGTCCGACTTCGAGATGGCCAAGGACAAGGTCATGATGGGCTCGGAGCGTCGCTCGATGGTCATCAGCGAGCACGAGCGCAAGACCACGGCGTACCACGAGGCCGGCCACACGCTGGTCGCCTGGATGCTCCCGAACCACGACCCGATTCACAAGGTGACGATCATCCCGCGCGGCCCCGCGCTCGGTCTCACGATGGCGTTGCCCGAAGAGGACCGTCAGAGCTACAGCGCCGAATGGGTGCGCGACAAGATCGCGATGGCGCTCGGCGGGCGGCTCGCCGAGGAAGTGGTCTTCGGCCAGCTCACGACCGGAGCGTCGGACGATTTCAAGAAGGCCACCCAGCTCGCCCGCTCGATGGTGACGGAATGGGGCATGAGCGCGTCGCTCGGCCCGCTCTCGTACGTCGAAAAGGAAGAGTCCGGTTTCCTCGGGCAGAGCTACCACAAGGACTACTCCGAAGAGACGGCCAAGGAGATCGACGACGAGGTGCGTCGCATCATCAACGCGCAGTACGATCGTGCCAAGGAGGTCATCGAGGGGCATCGCGCCGAGCTCGACCAGATTGCCGAGGCCTTGCTCGAGCGTGAGACGCTCGGCCGCGAAGAGATCGACGCCGTCATGAGCGGCAAGGATTTGCCACCGCCGGTTGTGGTCAGCGTGCCGACCTACGCGGAGAAGCGCCGCGAAAACGAAGAGAAGCGCAAGGGCGCGATTTTTCAGCCCCGTCCGCGTGAGGTCCCGAGCGCCGGGTAGTAGACGGAGGTCCCTGATGCCCGAGCTGTGGGGCGTCCTCAATGTGACGCCAGATTCATTCAGCGACGGCGGCTTGTATCTCGACACGGAAGCTGCGGTCGCCAGAGGCCGGCAGCTTTATCGGGAGGGCGCGGACGTCCTCGACGTCGGAGGCGAATCCTCCCGGCCCGCCGGCCGGACCTACGGTGAAGGCTTTGTCCAGGTCGCCGCCGATGAAGAAATCGCTCGCGTCGTGCCTGTCATCGAAGAGCTGGCTCGGGAGCCAGGCGTCCGGATCTCCATCGACACCGTGAAGCCCGAGGTCGCAGAGGCAGCCCTGCGAGCTGGCGCGCGGTTCGTGAACGACGTTCGCGGCGCCGAAGACCCGCGTCTTGCGGAAGCGGCAGCGGCGGCGGGGGCGGAGTACGTGATCATGCACAATCGGGGCAGGGGTGAAGTCCAGCCGCCCAACACCGACTACCAGGACGTGCTGGGGGAGGTCCTCGCGGAGCTCCTGGCAGGAGCTGAACGTGTGGAACGTGCCGGGGTGCCCCGGGGCTCGGTTTGGCTCGATCCGGGGCTCGGCTTCGCTAAGACCGCTGAGCAGTCGGCTCTGCTTCTTAGTTCTCTTGGGCGATTCCGAAAGACCGGATACCGTGTACTTGTGGGTCCTTCGCGGAAATCATTCATCGCCGAGCTTGCGCCCGACGCGAGCGGCGAGCGGCCTCCGGCCGACGGACGGCTTGGCGGTACGGTGGCAGCGGTGCTGGTTTGCGCGGATGCAGGGGTCGACGCGGTGCGTGTGCATGACGTGCGAGCGATGCGTCAGTCGATTCGGGTGCATCAGGCGTTGCGCGGTCCCGCTGGAGGCACGCCGTGATCGAAGTGCTTACCAGCGTGCTAACCGATCTCAGTGACGGGTTCCTGAGCTTCTTCCAGCGAAGCCCTCTGGACGTCCTCCACGACTGCCTCGACATCGGTCTAGTCGCTGTCCTCATCTACTGGGCGCTGGTCATCTTGCGCGGCACGCGCGCCATGCAGGTCGCCATTGGGCTCTGCCTGGTCTTCGTAGGTTACCTCTTCGCCCGTCGCGTCGGCTTGGTGACTGTCACGACGATTCTCGACTCGGTACTGGCGTACCTGGCGGTCATCGTGGTCATCATCTTCCAGTCGGACATTCGCCGGGCCTTGGCGCGAATGGGCCGCCGGCCGCTTCTCCGTGGGCAGCGCACCGCCAAGGAGACGCAGACGATGGAAGAGGTCATCAAGGCCGCAGGGACACTCGCGCAAAAACGCATCGGTGCCTTGATCGCGTTCGAGCGAAGCGCAGCCTTGGACGAGTTCATCGAACGTGGAACCGAGGTCGACGCGGCGGTCAGCAAGGAGCTGCTGCACAGCGTCTTCGTGCCGAGCTTCGAGAACCCGATGCACGACGGCGCCGTAGTGGTCCGTGAAGGGCGCATCTGGCAAGCCGGCGTCTTCCTGCCCATGGCGGGGTCCGCCGGCGGAGATCGTTCCCTCGGCGCGCGTCACCGGGCGGGCATCGGGATCACCGAAGAGACGGATGCTGTCGTGGTCGTGGTCAGCGAGGAGCGCGGCGCGATCTCGCTTTGCTTCGACGGCAACATCGTCCGCAATCTCGACGTTGCCTCGCTTCGCGACGCCCTCTACGGCCTGTTCTACGCACCCAAGCGCAAGAAGAGGGCCGCAGAGCGCCGGGCCAGCCTCGCGCCCCCCGAGCCGAGCCGCTCGCAGGCCCCCGACGCGGTCATCACCGTGAAAAAGGCTGAGGAAACCTCGTGAGCGCTCTCGTCGAAACGCTCACCGCGCTCAGGATCCTGTTCACCGAGAATCTCGGCCTCAAAGCAGGCGCGATCGGCATCGCGATTCTGATGTTTTCGCTGGTCCACGGCGCCGAGGACATGGAGCGCAACGTCTACGTCGATGTCGTCGTCCGGCCTCCGCCCGACGCACAGGACCTGATCCTCGTAACCGAGACCCCAGACCGTGTTCGAGTCCGCCTCAAGGGAAGCCGAGCCAGGTTGAACGCGATCCGTCAGGAGAACCTTCCGCCGGTCGACGTGAAGCTCAAGACCCGGGATGAGCCCAGGTACTACTTCGAAAAGGAGATGTTCGATCTGCCGACGGGCGTCTCGGTGATGCAAGTCGTCCCACCGTCGCTGGTGTTCAAGTGGGTGCCCCGGGCCGTTCGCGCAGTGCCGGTCGAGCTCTACTTCGATGGCAAGTTGGCACCCGGGCTCGAGTGGGCAGGCGAGCCCGAAGTGTTTCCCGAAACCGTCGAAGTCGATGGTCCTCGCGACGTCGTCAACTCGATGCGCACCGTTCGCTCGATGGAGATCGACGTTTCAGAGCTCGAGGAAGGCGTTGTCCAGCGGGAGCTTTCGCTCGTCGCGGTGCCGGCCAACACTAGCTTCGACGCTCAAACCGTACTCGTAACCTTGCGGGTTCAAGCGAAGATGAAAACGCGCGTGATTTCACCGCTGCGTGTCGATGCCGAGGGCGTCGTGCCTCGTGCGATCCGGCCCAGGGCCGTCACGGCTCGGATTCGCGGGCCCGAAGCGCTGATCGACGCGCTCAATCCGGCTTCCGTGCTTGCGATCGTGAACCTGAGCAAGGCGCCGAACGCGAAGGGCACACTTCCCGTACCGGTCGAGCTGCGAGGGTTGCCAGACGGGCTCGAGGTGCTCGAGATCGAACCCGGCGTGGTCACGATCATGCTGCCCGAGCCGCAGGTTCAAGCGCCTTAGCGGGCGAGCTTGATTTCTTTTTGCGCTTCCGCGGCGATACCCTCGGCCAAGGCCTTGATTCGGTCGTGTTTGGGGCCTTCAATCATGACGCGGAGCTTGGGTTCAGTGCCGCTCCAACGCACGAGAACGCGGCCCGACTTCCCCAGGGATTTCTCGGCGCTGGAAATCGCCTTGCTCGTCTTCGGCAGCTCTTCGAGCGGCCGGCGGCCGGGGAGAGTGACGTTGACGAGGACCTGCGGGACGCGCTGCATCGCCTCGCTCGCGAGCTCGGAGAGCGGTCGGCCCTCTCGGAGCAAAATCGCCAGGACCTGCATCGCCGCCACCAGGCCGTCACCCGTCGTCGCGTGGTCGAGAAAGATCAGGTGTCCGGATTGCTCGCCGCCAAAATTCAGGCCCCGCTTCCGCATGGCTTCGACTACGTAGCGATCGCCGACGTTGCAGCGCACGAGCTTTCCGTTGTCGTTTTCGATCGCGCGCTCGAGGCCGAGGTTACTCATGACCGTGGCGACGAGCGTACGGCGCCGAAGGCGCTTCGAGCGAAGCATCCGGGTTGCGCAGAGCGCCATTATCGCGTCGCCGTCGATCTGGTTTCCCTTCTCATCGATCATGATGATTCGGTCCGCATCGCCGTCGAGGGCGATGCCGAGGTCGGCGCCGCGCTTCCGAACTTCTTTGGCGCAGGTTTCGGGGTGCAGCGCACCGACTTTACTGTTGATGTTCTTTCCGTTTGGACGGACGCCGATCGCGTGCGTCTTCGCGCCGAGCTCGGAGAACACCAGGGGTGCAGTTCGATACGCAGCGCCGTGCGCCGCGTCGACGACGATTCGGACGCCGTCCAAGGTCAGCTCGCTCGGGAATGAAGCCTTGACGAAAGCCACGTAGCGTCCCGGTGCGTCCTCCAGTCGTTCTGCGCGCCCTACGCGCGTGCCCGTGGGCCGCTTCTTATCGAGATCGGAACCGAAGATCAGCGATTCGACCTCCTGCTCGACGGCGTCGGGAAGCTTGAATCCGTCAGGCCCGAAGATCTTGATACCGTTGTCCTGGTAAGCGTTGTGGGAGGCGCTGATGACCACGCCTGCGTCCGCTCGCATGCTGGTCGTGAGGTGGGCGATGGCCGGCGTCGGGAGCGGGCCCGAGAGCAGCACCTCACCGCCAAGGGCGCAGATGCCCGAGGCCACCGCCGTTTCGAAGAGATAGCCGGACAGGCGGGTGTCCTTCCCCACGACGACCCTTGGCGTGTGCTCGACGCGCTTGCCTGCCTGGTACGCAATCGCGGCGCCAATGCGAAACGCCACTTCCGGCGTCATGTCGCCGCGATTGGCAAGGCCTCGAATTCCGTCGGTTCCGAATAGTTTGTGACTCATGCTCGATTCACGGCTCCCAGGTGATGTCGATACTCCAATTCGACGGCGGGGCGAACGTGCCCGTAGTCACAAAGCTTAGTGGCCAGAGGGCCTCTATCAAAAAACCGGGGCGCTGTGCCTGTGCCGTGGTATTCGGGCCGCCTTCCGCGCGGCGAGCGACGAACTGCCCTTCGACGTAGAGCCCGCGAATAGGCACATTGTCGGGAAGCACGCTGTTGACGTTGAAGCCGACCTGTACCGCCGTGTCGCCAGCGGCGTCGTCGGCGGCGCCCTGGCCCTGAGTGATGCCAAAGGTGGGAGCGAAGCCGCCGAACTGGGACTGGAGCGAGGCGGAGAATAGGCCCGCGGCGACGCCGGTGAGGAAGTTGGTCGTCTCCTGGGAGGCTTGGTCGGTCGAGGTGTTGACCCCGCGTTGCTGCCTCGTACTCCCTGTGACGAGCAACGCGATCACCTGAGCTTGGCTCGTCGTTGGAACGTTCGACTTGAACTCGATGCTCGGGTCGCTGAGGCGGCCGGAGACCACGACCGTGACCGTGTCGTTGCTACCACGAAGAGAATGCCGAGCGACCAGGTCGACCTTGGCGTCCATCTCGGGGTCCCCGTCGAAGACCATGCTCCCCGAACGAACCTCGAAGCGTTTCCCAAAGACCTGGAAGCTCCCGGTGTGCAGATTGACGGTTCCGCTGACCAGGAAGTCCTCGGCGACCTCTGTATCGAGCTTTGCGCTCGCCTCGACATAGAACCCCTGGTCTCGGCTTCGGATCACGATTCGCTCGTCCGAGCGTACGCTCAGGTTCATCCGGTAGGGGTCGGTCCTGCGAATCGGCTCGTAGTTCTCGCCCACGAAGAACACCTCCGGATGCGGCGCCAGATCTTGCGGTGTTACCGAGCTCTCCGGGATATCGAGCTCGAGCGAATGAATCCGGATCGCTCCATCGAGCCCCTCGTCTTCGAACTCCGCGCGGAGCCGCGCCTGCCCCTT
>JBLYYU010000113.1:0-11083 GCA_048550275.1 Polyangiales bacterium | reverse complement strand
GGCGTAGTCTCACGGACCGACGTTCTTCACGCAGCCGTCTTCAGTCACGGAGAAACGTTTCGCGTACCGGACAGGCCCGTCGAGGAGATCATGAAGTCGCCTGCACTTCAGGTCGCAGCCGGCGATCCATTGGCCAAGGCGGCGAAGCTGATGCTCAAGAACCACGTTCACCGCGTATTCGTGACGACCGATGGCAAGCCCGATGGCGTGGTCTCGACGCGCGACCTGATGAGAGCCGTTCGCGAGAAGCGGATTAAGACGCCGATTTCCGAAATCGCTTCAGGCTCGGTCGTGAAGATCAAAGCCGACGACCCGATCGCCATGGCTGTCGACCGACTCGACCGTTCGAACAAGCATGGGCTCGTCGTAGTCGAGGGAGATTTCCCGGTTGGGATCTTCGATCAGGCGTGCGCGCTCGAGGCGCGTCGTCTGCCTCCGACCACCGCCGTCGAAAACGGGATGAACGTGCGCATTCTCATCCTTCCCGCCGCCATGGGTCTCGGCCGGGCTGCCCAGCAAGCCGTCGGGATGAACGTCCGACGCATCTTGATCGAGGACGACCTCGGCGTGACCGGGATCGTCGGCGGCCTGGACTTCGCCAGAGTCATGGGCTGAGGCCCGGGCTCGGGCGCTCCGCCATCTGCGTTCAGTGCCGGGTCACAGCCATTTCTGGATGTGCATCCCGAGTGCGGCCGGTCGGAGCGGGCTTCGGTCCCTCGGCCTGACCCGGAATCGGAGCTCGTGGCCGCCGCTTGCTCGGACGGCGAACGCGCCCTGCCAGGTGCTATGGCCCTCCGCGCCGTCGGTTTCGAAGGGGACGACGATGCGCGAGGACCGGTCGTGTTGGCGCCTTCCGTAGGTGACCACCGCTTCGACGACCAGGTCTCGGGCGTCGAGTTCGGGGTGCTGGAGCGAGAGCTCGGCGGTGACAGTGGTGCCAACGGGCAGCTCGTCTCCGCTCAACCCGCCGAAGCGGACGCTCTCCATCGCAATTTCTTTCCAGTGCGTCCGAATCGCTTCGGTGAGATCGGCCAGAGCGAAGAGCGGGCGGTAGTTCGAGTCGCGTAGCGCTACCGCGTCTTTCATCGCCGGCTCGTAGAAGGTGTCCGCGTAGTCGGTGACCATGCGCCGCGCCGAAAACTGCGGGATGATGCTCGACATGCTGGCCTTCATTCGATCGACCCATTCCACGGGCACGCCGTCGATGTTGCGATCGTGATAGGTCGGGAGGATCTCGCCTTCGAGCAGGGCCATCGTCACGGCACGGTCGTAGGCGCTCGGGTCGTGAATCGACGTTGCCGGTAGGTCGATGACCCAGCCGTTGTTCTCGGCGTACCCTTCGAGCCACCAGCCGTCATCGACGCTCAGGTTCAGGCAACCGTTCATGGCCGCTTTCATGCCGGAGGTGCCGCTAGCCTCGAGCGGGCGGGTCGGCGTGTTGAGCCAAACGTCGCAGCCGGCGACCATGCGGCGCGCCGAATCGATGGAGTAGCCCTCCATGAAGATCACGCGGCCCGCCAAGTCGGGTCGTTTGGTCGCTTGATAGACGCGCTGCAACAGGGCCTGCCCGTGTCCATCCGCCGGATGGGCCTTGCCGGCGTAGATGATCGTCGCGCCGGGGTTGGAGTCGAGCAGCTTGGCGAGGCGCTCCGGCTCGCTCAGCAACAGGTCGGCGCGCTTGTACGGTGCAAAGCGCCGCGCGAAGCCGATGAACATCCGGTCTTCGTCGAGGCGCGCGAGGATGTCTCGAAGCAGCGAGAGATCCTCGCGGCGGCGCGTCCAGGTCTCCGTGAGGTGCTCTTTGAGCCACTCGACGTAGTCTTCTCGCAGCTCGCGGTGAATGGACCAAATCTCCGAGGGATCGTGTTCACGCAACCAGTTCCAGCTGTGTTCGTCGTCGATCTGGTTTCGCCAATCGTGACCCATTTGCCGTTCCATCAGACGCTGCCAGCGCGGGGCGAGCCAAGTGGAAACGTGCACGCCATTGGTGATACTCGTGCAAGGCACGTCGTCGGCGTCGTCGAACTCGGGGTAGAACTGCAGGAACATGTCGCGCGCGACTTCACCATGCTTCGCGCTGACCCCGTTGATTCGGCCAGCGTTGCGAACCGCGAGCGCGGTCGTGCCGAAGCTATTGTGGGCGCCGTCCGGCGTGTGTCCCATGGCCATCAGACGAGGCCAGTCCATGCGCAGAACGTGTTCGAATCGCGCCAAATAGGGTCGGACCATTTCTTCGGAGAAATGGTCGTGGCCTGCCGGCACCGGCGTGTGAGTCGTGAAGACAGTCGTGTTCCGTATGTACTCGAGGGCTTCTTGTGAACGAAGCCCATGCCGATTAATCAGGTGTGCAGCGCGGGCGATCAGAAGAAAGGCGCTGTGCCCTTCGTTCATGTGAAAGACGTCCGGGTCGATGTCGAGCTCGGTTAGAAGCTGATAGCCGCCGAGGCCGAGGATCATCTCTTGCCGGAGGCGGTGGGTCGAATCACCACCATAGAGACGGTTGGTGATCGCGCGGTCCTCCGGACGGTTCTCCGGTAGGTTGGTGTCGAGGAGGTAGAGCGTGACCCTGCCGATCTTCAGCTGCCAGGCCTGGACCTGCACGGGGCCCGTGGGCAAGGGTACGGTGACGCGAAGCGGCGAGTAGAGTCCGGCCATGACCGGTTCAAATGGCGGGCTCTCGAAGTCGTTCGTGTCGCCGAGGTCCTCCTGGCGGCCTTCGCGGTCGATGATTTGGTGGAAGTACCCATCGTGATAGGCGAGGCCGATCGCGCACAGGGGCAGGTCCAAATCGCTTGCGGCCTTGAGGTGATCGCCAGCGAGAATGCCCAGGCCGCCCGAGTAGAGCTTCAGGAAGCCGGCCAGGCCGAATTCCATACAGAAATACGCGATACGCGGGTCCTGTGCCTCGGTGGATTCCACCATCTCTTGGTGAAGCCGCGCGAGGTCCGCGACGTACTCCGCGTCGGTGGCCAGTTCCAGGAGCCGGCTCGGCTTGACCTGCTCGAGCAAGGCGTGCGGGTTCTCTTCGAGCTTGAACCAGAGAATCGGGTCGACGTGCTTGAACAGCGCGGCGACATCCGGGTGCCAGCGCCACCAGAGGTTGGCCGCTATTTCCTTCAGCGGCTGAAGCTCAGGTGGAAGCGCATTGGTGACTTGGAACGTTCGCGTGTACGGAGGCGCTTCCTCGCCTTCCTTGACCGGAGGCTTCACGAAGAGTCCGAAAACACCGGAGGAGTCGGACGAGACCGCCGGGAGTCCCGTCACGCTCAAGCGCTCCATCGGCAGCTCTTTGCGTCGAGCCGCACCCGCCGCGAGGGCGCGACGGTGCGCCTCCTCGTAGTGCTCCATGAAGTTGGACCAGTCGGTAAGCGCAGCGGTTCGCAAGGATGCCTCGCGAAGCGACTCACGATCCTCTGGCGCGATGTCGATGAACTCGAGCAAGGCCGCACGAAGCGATTCGGTCACGTCCTTGGTGGCAACGCCTTCGCGCTTCAGCACCTTCACGCCCGTCCGATTGCCGTCTCCTTGAGCGGCCACCCAGCGGCCGAAGCCAGCGCGGTCGGTCGTGACGGCCGGAACGCCGAAGGCGACCGCTTCGAGAGGCGTGTACCCCCAGGGCTCGTAGAACGATGGAAAGACACCGAGGTCGGCGCCGGGGAGCAAGTCCCAGTACTTCTGACGAATCAGCGGATCGGTTCCGTCGAGGTAGATCGGCACGTGCACGACGTGCACAGATGCGCCCGGCTCGTTCTGGAACCCGAGCGCGTTCAATTGGTTGGTGATCGGGTCGTTGGGCTCGTCGACCAGGTCGTGCGTGCAGCGCAGAGGTGTGCCCGCTGATTCTCCGTGTGCCCGATCCCAAAGCAGGCGCTTGGGCTCCGCGTGTCCAGCCGGGAGCATCGCGTAGACCAGTACGCGCTTGCCTTCGCGCGACTCGAGGTCTTCGGCCAGGCCAATCGCCGCGTCGAGGTACACGTCGACGCCCTTGTTGATGTACTCGTAACGACCTGCGAGGGCGAAAATGAGTGTGTTTTCGCGATCATACTGGTCGCCGGTGGTGAGCTCGGCGAGCTTGAAGAGGTCTTCGCGAGCCCGCAGGCGCTGTTCCGGCGGCACCGGGCGCGCCCCGAAGCCGTTCGGCAGAACCACGTCCGGCTTCCGTCCGAGGAGGTGCTCGCATTCGAGCGAGGTGATTTCACTGACGGTCGTGAAAACGTCTGCTTCGCGCGCTGCCACTGCTTCCATCGAGTGCTTCGAGGAAACGTTGAGCTCCTTGGCGGCAACCTCCGGGTCGACCTTCGGGAGTGATTGATAGAAATTGGGATCGGCACGTTGGCCGGCAAGTGAGCGGCCGAGCATCGTCGCGTGCGTCGTGAAGACGGTTCCGATTTCGGGCGCGGCGGTTTGCAAGTGCAGGATCGCACCCGCAGACATCCACTCGTGCGCCTGAACGATCGCTTCCTGCCGAGCGGGCAAAAGGAAGCGGTCACGGATATGCTCGATGACCATGCCTGCGCCATGCGCAAACAAGACCGGATCGTAGTAGTCCCACGCCCCGAACAGGGAATCGAGGGTGTAGTCTTCCCAGTATCGGCCGAGGATCTCGTCCTTGCGCTCGTACAGGCGGGACTGATTGATCAGCAGGCAGCGCGGTTCGCCTGGAACGAGCCAGCGCCCCATCACAACGCCCACCTCGTGGTCGATCAACGAGTCGGCGAGCTCCCGGTCCCAGATATCCGGCCGAAACTCGGGTGCGACGCCGTCGGTTCGCGGAACGTCGGGGCCGATCGCGATGTATCCATCCTCGCCGTGGCGCTTCTGCACGTCCGGGACGCGGCTCGCCAGAACGGTGTGGATACCACCCACCATGTTGCAGACCTCCCAGGAGATCTCGAAAAACATTGCTTTGCTCATAGTCGAATTTGCTTCTGTGCCGGGGCCAGTACCGAGAGGTTCAAGTCCTTCATCACATTCATATAGTGGATGAAGGCATCGTAGGGCCCCTCGTACGGGCTGAAATAGTCATGCACCTCCGCATCGGCGGCGGACTTCGTAGCCATGTAGTAGAAATGGTCCGAGGTCTGCAAGCGCCGCCAGAGTGCCAGCAAGTGAGAATTGTTGCGTTTGCGGATTTCGCTGCCCAGCGAGTAGATTTCAGCCAGCGCCCGCTGCTGCATCGCGTTTCCCTGCCAAGCGCTGATGTCTCGTGCCTCATCCGCCCAGGATACCGTTCTGTTGAAGCTGAGGTCGCCCAAGGCCGGGTAGCGATCAACGACCTGGCTAGGAGTCAGGATGTCCCAGTGGGGATGCGTGAAGAGCAGGTCCGGCAGGTGCTCGAGGAAATCGAAGATCCCAGTCTCTGCCCACTGGTGCTCCCCGAAGGTCTCGTAGTCCATGAAGAGGTTGATCACGTCGCCAGCACCACTGTGCCCGTGAACCCAGCCGACGAATTTCTCCGCGGTGAGGGGGTACTCTTTCCAGGCCTTGTTCGAGAAGCGGAACGCGATGTCGTCCGATAGCTTGTAGTTCTTGCTGAGCAGCTTCATGTCGCGGCCGGCCACTCGGTATACGAAGTTCGGGCTCCGCCAATCGAGAATGTCGTCGGCGCCCTCGATGATCATCGCGTCGAACCCCTCGTCCGCGATGAATTGTCCGATCTCGTCGTTGTAGATTAGCTCGGTGTTGCGGAAGACGCGCGGAGTCTGCCCGAATTCCGACTTGATGAGCTTCATCTCCATGTCGATCTGCGCGCGGTACTCGTCTTTGTCGTACAGCGCAGCGAGGCTGTGGTAGTAGGTTTCCGCGACGAACTCGACCGCCCCGGTCTCTGCCAAGCGAACGAAGCTGTCGAGCACCTCGGGCGCGTACAGTTTCATCTGCTCGATGGCTACGCCGGTTACGGCGTACGAGATGCGGAAGCGGCCATCGGTTCGTTCGATGAGGCGCAGCATCGACTGGTTGGCGGGCAGGTAGCACTTGTTCGCGACCTTGCGCATGACCTCGGCGTTCAGCTTCTCGTCGAAGTACTCGTGGTCACGACCGACCTGGAGCGCACCATAAGGCTTGAGTCGAAATGGCTGGTGCACTTCGAAGTAGAAACAGACGGACGGCATGATTTACCTCACCCTATGACCGACTCGTAGACGGGAATGAGCGTTTCGGCAGCGGCATCCCAGTGGATGTGCCGGATTTCTTCTCTCGCGCGCTCGACGATCGTTCGCCTCAGCTCCGGGAGCTCGAGAAGCGCGACGATTTGGCTGGCGATCTTGTCGACGTCCCAGAAATCGACCTTGAGTGCGTTCTGAAGAACCTCGGAGACGCCCGACTGCTTCGAAACGATGACCGGGCGATCGTAGCTCATCGCTTCGAGCGGGGCGATGCCAAACGGCTCCGAAACGGAGGGCATGACGTAGACGTCCGCGGTCGAGAATGTGCGTTCGAGCTCCGCTCCGCGAACGAAGCCGGGGAATCGGAAGGACTTCGTGATGCCCAAGTCCTCTACGAGCGCTTTCATGCGGGGGAGCATGTCGCCCGAGCCCGCCATGACGAACGTCGCGTCGGGCACGTGCTCGAGCACCCTCGCAGCGGCTTGAACGAAGTACTCCGGCCCTTTCTGGAAGGTCACGCGGCCGAGGAAGAGAACTACTGGACCCTTCGAGGAGCGTTGTTCCGTGTAGGCCTCGACGGTTTCCCGCGCGTACACGCCGTTGTGCACGACGGAGATTTTGTCGAGGGGCGTGCCGTGAATGCGATTGATGAGGCCCCGTGTGTAATAGCTGACCGCGATGACCCGGGTCGCCGCTTCGAGGCCCTGGTGTTCGATTTCGACAATTCCTCTGTCGGCGCCATGACCGGCACGGTCGTACTCGAGACTGTGTACGTGCACCATGAGAGGGGCCCCCGCTCGGCGAGCGATTTCGATCCCGGCCGGGAAGGTCATCCAGTCGTGGGCGTGAACCAGGTCGTACTTTCGCCCGTACACCCGTCGCGTCGCCGACATGGCGTACCGTGCAACCTCTGCGAAGAGATCTTCACCGTAGTGCGCGTCGGTGGAAGATTCTTCGGCGAACGAAAACTCCTCGCCCGGGATATGTACGTGCTCGAGGCGGGTGACTTCGCTGGGTGGCTCGGGCAGCGGATGGGCGATCTTCGATGCAACGATGTCCGCTACCGCGCTCTCCTTGATGGCCCCGGTCGTGATGAGCTCCAGGTACGTCTTCTGATCGAGGTACGGCTTGAGCATCGCGGGCACGCGAATCATTTGAACCGCGGGCCCATCGGTCTCGGAGGCGTCGGCCAAAGCCGCCTCCGCCGCGGCGGTCAGTATCGGATCGGTCCCGAGTGCAGGCTCGGCGCCAAACAGCTGCTCGATGCGTGCGACGATCTGCGTGGCCGGGGCCCGCGTTTCCCGTATCGTCTTCTGCACGACCGTCGGTGGTAGGGCCGGCATCGATGCCGCTGCGGCCGCACCCAGCAACTGCATGTGTGGCGCGTCTTCTTGGCCGAAGAGCTTCGGCACGAGGAAGTCGATTTCGATCCCGCGGCTGGCGAGCGAAGTCGTTAGACCTTCACAGGCTGTTCCCAGCCCACCGCTGATGTGGGGAGGATACTCCCATCCAAGCATGAGTATCTTCATGGACTCGCCATCTTAGCGACTCGAAGCACCTCGGACACGCTCCACGCTTGTGCAGGTGTGCCACCCGGCCGGTGCGGTGAGTCTCCATCGAACACTTCGCTGATCTGACCGATGCACCCCTCCGTCCGAAGGTGCGCGCTCAAGGACGCCAGAATCGGCATCATTTCTTCGATCGCCGCATCGCGACCCTTGATTGCATCGACCGCGTCGGCGTAGAGGCCGAGCAGCCAGGGCCAAACGGTCCCCTGGTGATACGCTCGGTCCCGATCGGCCTGACCGCCCCGATAGAACGGCTGGTAGCTCGGGTCGTCGGGCGACAAAGTCCGCAAGCCGACCGGGGTCACGAGCTTTTCGCGGATGACGGCGAGTGCCTGCGCCTTTCGAGCCTTGTCAATCGGCACTCCCGGGAGCGAAAGCGCCCAAAGCTGGTTGGGGCGCAGTTGCCCGTCCGGGTAGTTTCCGTTGTGCGTGTCGGTCAAGAAGCCCTGATCATGAAGCCAGAACTTTTCCTCGAAGTTGTCGGAGAGTTTCTTCGCGGTTTCGCTCCATTTTTCGACGAAGCCCGGGCGGAGCTTCTTTGCCCAACGGAGCGCGGTGCTGAGGCCGGACAGCCAGAGAGCGTTCAGGTCGACCGCATACCCCTGGCGCGGTGTGACCGGCCAGCCGCCGACCAATGCGTCCATCCAGGTCAGCGCCCAAGGGCCGTGGTCGACGAAGAGGAAGCCGTTCGCGTCGACATGAACTCGGGGGTCCGCGCCTTCGCCGATCCGGTCGATCAGATCGAGACAGGCCTCCTGAAGCGCCGTAACGCGGCGGCTTCTGGTGCGTTTTGCGGTCAGTGCGGTCGCCCAAATGAAAAGCAGCGATGCGTCGATCGACTCAGCGTTCGCCGGAACATCGCCGCTTTGGGGGATGTTCGGCACCAGCCCGTTCTCGAGGCGCGCCGTCAGTGATTCCAAGATTGCGAGAGCCTTGTCGACCTTGTCGCGTGCCAGGCAGAGGCCGGGCAGGGCGATGAGCGAATCTCGGCCCCATTCTCCGAACCAAGGATAGCCGGCGATGACCCCGGTGCGCCCGCCACTCAGCTCGACCAAGTACGCTTCCGCTGCGTCGTCCAGCTCCTGAACGAACGAGCGTCGTGCGTTCGGAAGTGAGCTCAGTACCTGCGGCTCGTGGCTGGAGGCCGGTGTGGTCCCGATTCGAACGCAGAAAGTGCCATCTTGCTCGAGACGGAGGCGGAACTCCCCTGGCGTGAACAGGTCCTCGGCGTCGTCGTAGCCGCGCTCCCGTTCCCACTCGTAGTGAACGCCTTCGTACCAGTGCCCGTCCGGCCGAAACGTTCCGGCGGAGCCGTGTAGACTCGCGATCAGAGCCGGGATGTCTTTGTAAGGGTGCATGACCACCCGAAGGGATTCGCCGCCCTCGACATCGAGCTCGCCGTTCATGAATGGGTTGGCTGTCGCGAGCTTGTGGATCGGCCGGCAGCGGATCAGAGGTCGAAGCCTCAGATCGACTGGCTCGGTCAGCCCTGCGATCGAGTACCGAATCCAGACCGCGTCCGCCTCGTCCTCGAGCCAGAGCTCTCGCGAAACCGTAAGCCCGCCAAATTCGTAGGTCCAACGAGGGAGCGGCTCGAAGCGACTCAGGTAGTCGACCCCGTTCGGCTCCACCGCATTGCCCCAATTGTAGCTGTGGAGCGCGACTGTCTCCTCTCCGACCTTGAACCACTCCTCGAGCTCGGCGACCATGTTCAGCGGTTCGCCTAGGCCGGGCTCGCGAACGGTCAGGAGGCCATGGTACTTGCGGCGCGGGCAGCGGTCGATCGTGCCCATCGCGAAGGAGCCGCCGCGGTTGATGCTCAGCCACTCCGCATCGGGTGTGGTGCTCGCGCTTGCCGACGCAGCGCTATCGTCGCTGCTCCCCGGTGCTTTGGTGAGCAGACGCAGCCCCGAATCAGACTCGGAGCGAGATGGAAACCAACTCGGCAAATTCACAGCAAACTCCCCTTAGGCCCAAACCGGGTTCGGGTCGACGACCCCTGCCAAGCAGGAGGCATGCCAAAGCCTGGCCCGAACGCCAGCCGTATTTCGTCACAACTCGTCAACAATCTCTGCCCAAAAGGCGCAACTTCTGCGCCCCCGACCAGAGGTGCGCAAGGGCTGCGCACCAGCCTTACGCGCGGGTTTCGTGCCAGGCCCGCTCCAGCGCCTCTTGGTCGTCCGGATGTGCGATCGAGATCAGGAGATTGGCGCGCTCGTTGAGCGTCTTCCCGTAGAGATCAACCGCGCCATTCTCGGTGATGATAAAGCGCACGTGGGCGCGGGTGGTCACCACCCCGGCGCCCGGTTGAAGCGTTGGCACGATTCGGGGAGCCCCCTTCTTCGTACGGCTGGTGAGTGCGATGATCGGCTTGCCCCGTTCCGAGGTCATCGCGCCGCGGATGAAGTCCATCTGGCCCCCGACGCCGGAGATCACGCGGTGACCGATCGAATCGGCGCAGACCTGACCGGTGAGGTCGATTTCGACCGCGGAGTTGATCGCCGTCACCTTCGGGTTTCGATTGATGACCGAGACCCGATTTACGTAGCTGATGTCGTATTGGGTGATCGTCGGATTGTCGTCGATGTAGTCGTAGACGCGTTGGGACCCGACGACGAAGCCGGACACTGTCCGCCCCGGATGCACGACTTTTTGACTGTTGTCGACGGCCCCGCACTCGAGCAGAGGCAGAAGACCGTCCGACCACATCTCCGTATGGACCCCCAAATGCCGGTGGCTCTTCAGCGAGGCCAGAACCGCGTCGGGGACCGCGCCGATGCCCATCTGCAGGGTGGCGCCGTCCTCGATGAGCGCCGCTGCGTGGTGCCCGATCGCTTCCTCTTCGTCGCTTGGCTTCGTAGCCGGGACTTCCGGAAGAGGCTCGTCATGCTCGACGAGCCAGTCGAACTGGCTGATGTGAATGAAACCGTCTCCGTGCACGCGCGGCATGTGACGATTCACCTGCGCGATGACGACCTTCGCCGTGTCGACCGCCGCGCGTGCCACGTCCACCGAAACGCCCAGGCTGCAGTAGCCGCGTTTATCCGGCGGGGAAACCTGAACGAGCGCCACATCGAGGGCCCGGCGCCCCGATCGGAAGAGCTGAGGGATCTCCGATAGAAAACAGGGGAGGTAGTCGACGCGGTCGCCGTCCAGTTGGTGCCGCATGTTCTGGCCGACGAAAAGGTTGGCCACCCGGAACGAGCGCGCGTACTCGGGCCTGGCGTACGCGGCGTCGCCAGACGTATGAAGATGAATCAGCTCGACGCTCCGAAGCCTGCTCGCCTCGCCGACGAGGGCATCGACGAGCGCGGTCGGCGTCGCCACACCTCCGTGAACGAAGACGCGTTGATTTGAATTGACGTGATTGACCGCTTGGGCGGCCGTGCAGAGCTTGGACATCTCGTT
>JBLYYU010000112.1:0-10427 GCA_048550275.1 Polyangiales bacterium | reverse complement strand
GGGCGCGACCAAGATGTTGGGACCGAACATATACTGGTCGTCCCGGCCGGTCGCTTCTGCGTCCATAGGATGGGTGAGCACGTGGTGCTGCATGATCGGCCGCCCGGTGCCGTAGTAGTCCTCGGCTGCCGCCTGCAAGTACGGATAGAGCTGAGTGTGTAGCTTCGAGTACATCCGCCAGACCGGCTGGTGATCTTCGTCCCAGGGTTGCGGCCGGTCGTAGGACGGGAATTGCACCCCGTTTCGTTGGCTGCGCATCACGACGGAGAGGCCGCCGTAAGCGATCCAGCGGTCGAACATGTCATCGTCGAGCGAGCGCCCGAACATCGCGAAAAAGCCACCGATGTCGGAGCCCCAGATCGCCACGCCCGACGTTCCCATCGACAAGGCCCGGTAGATCGATGACTGAATACCATCGTAGTCGTAGCCCGTGGTCGGGTCGCCGCCCCAGACGATCGGCGAGCAGGCCGGCGAACCGGTCCAGCCGGATCGCACGAAGCGAGCCAAGGGCTGAGCTGCATCCTTCGTCGCCGCGTACGCGCCGCAGTGGTAGTCGCGCACGAAGCGGTTGTGGTACTCGGTGCCGGTCGCCCCGCTCGCGGAAACGGCATCGAGCGGCGTGTACTCGCCAAAGTCCTCCATCCAGCCGTCGAAGCCGTGCTCGATCGCCTCGTCGGTCAAGACCTTGTACGCGTCCACGCCGTTCTCCGCCTCGAAGTCGAACTGGCTGACCTCGAAACAACTGGTGAGGTTGCTGCAGTAGTCGTAGATGTAAGTCTCGCCGTCGCCGTCCTTCATCAATGCGCCAGCCGCTTCGGACGCGCTGAATGCCGGCTCGTAGCTCACGCAAATCATCGGGTTGAAGTACGTGTGGATCGCCACGCCCATGGAGTGATTGGCCGCGGTTCGTGCGCGTTGCGCCTCTTCGTTGCCCTGCTGAGAGCCGCACGGAAGATAGTGCGTGTAGGTGGCGTTGAGAGAGGTCGGCACGTCGTTCATCCGGGCGTCAGCGATCTGCGAGTCACTCTGGGTCTGAACCCAGGGGCCGAAGAACCAGGGGCCGTAGTTATCCGGCTGCCGGCCCACCGCCTCGGTGTACCGGCCGAGTGCCTCCACGGGCGTAGGCCCGCCGAAGACTCGAAAGCGCATTTCCAGGCTTTCGACTTCCACGCTCCAGGCACTCTCCGATTCGGAAGCGACTCGGTGGTAGCTGATCTCGTCGTTGTCGAGCAGCACGCCGTAGCCGCGGGACGAAAGAAGCCACGGAATTGGGAAGTAGGTCGAATCGCGACGCCAGCGAGTACCCCAGTCAGGCAGAAGGTCGCCCATGACCGAATACTCTTGCCCATCGTAGTAGGGACCATCCGCCACGTAGTGCTCGAGATCCCACCCCGCCTGATCGACGGCGTTGCTCCGCTCACCGAACCCCACGAAGCGTTCACCCGCCTCAGCGACGAAGCCGACTGTGAGCGCCTGGACCCCGTCTTCGCTCGTGGGCTTCACGCTAATCTGAATGGCGCCTTCGACTTCTGGGTCGGGCGCGGCGACGAGCTCCAACTTCCGATCCGGATCCGAGGTCGAGATCGTCGCCCGGTACGTGTTGGCTTCCGAAACCGACGAGTCGACGGCAAGCGCGTGCACCCAGCCACCGTCTCGTAGCGGCGGCGTCGCGGGTTGCCCGTCCTGCAACGGAGGGAGAGAGGCTTGTTGTCCGCTGCCGGGAGGCGGTGGCCCGAGGTGCATCCCAAGACTCCCGCTCGGACCGTCGCCGGCGTTCGGAAGCTCCACCAGCACTGCGTTCCCATCCGCGTCGAAGAACGCCATGTTCCACGGAGACTCAGTGACGCGCATCTTCAATGCGCCAGCGTCCACGGTCCAGCTCTGGGTTGCGCTGACGCTACTGCTACTGCACGCAGCGAGTTCGAGGGCGGCAAGAATTCCGATCACGGCGAGGCTCGATCGACCCATTTTCTAGACTCCGATCTTGACGGGGACGCGACAGACCGTGACCAAAACGGCATCTCCTCGCAAGCGGATTTCCCCTCGTGAATCCCAGCGCATCGTACCCGTGAATGTTCCGCGATCGCCCGTCGTCTACAGACTGATGAATAGGAGTGCCCCCATGAGCATACGAATCGTTCTACTTATCATTGCTGCCCTGAGTACGATGCTTTCAGGCTGCATTTTCCTGGGTGACTACGAGGACGTGTTCGAGCCGGAACCCAAGGCGATCATGTACGAGGTTTGCTACTCGAACATCGATTGCTTCTCCGGCCGCTACTGCGAAGAGCTCGCGCTTCCGGCTGACCGGTACACCGACTTCGTCAGCGCGATTTGCACGGTGGGCTGTTTCGACGACCTCGACTGCCCCGTTTCCGAGTTCAACGGCTTGCCCGGCGCATGCCTCGACCATGCGATTCTTGGCGGCCCCCTCGACTCACGGGTTTGCATCGAGCGCTGCGAATTCGACGAGGACTGTGACCTGGTCGCAGGCTTCGGGTGCGAAGTCATCGCCGGCGACCGGCTCTGCGTCCCAATCCGCTGAAGCGGGCCTGGACACCGAAACAGGAGCCCTATGGTAGCCTTCCAGGAAAGGCGGGCTTCATGGCAACGATCGTCATCACGGGTGCGAACAGAGGGATCGGTCTCGAGCTGAGTCGGCAGCTTCGGGAACGGGGAGACGAAGTGATCGCCTTGTGCCGTCAAGGAAACTCCGAGCTCGAGGCGCTGGGGGCTCGCGTGATCACCGGGGTCGACGTAACCGACGCGAGCTCGCTCGAGGCGGCAGCCCGTGAGCTGGCCGGCACCCGAATCGACATTTTGATCAACAACGCCGGCATATTTGGCAACGAACCCTTCGACGGGCTCGACTACGATCGAATTCGCGAGCACTTCGAAATCAACGCCCTCGGCGCGCTGCGGGTGACGTCGACGCTGCGAGAGCTCCTGGACAAGGGCTCCAAGGTCATCCTCATCACCAGCCGCATGGGTTCGATCGGCGACAACGGCTCCGGCAGCTACTACGGCTACCGAATGGCCAAGGCGGCGCTGAACATGGCGGGCGTGAACCTCGCTCACGACTTTCGGCACAAGGGCGTCGCGGTGGCGATCTTGCACCCGGGCATGGTGGCGACCCGCATGACCGGACATCAGGGGATTCCCGCGTCTGAATCTGCCGAAGGTCTCATTGCCCGCATCGACGACCTAGGGCTAGAAGACTCGGGCGGCTTCTGGCACGCCAACGGCGAGCGACTCCCCTGGTAGCGGCGGCGGGCGGGACGCACACAGAAGCGCACATGTCAGCCTGGCAGAGGCCGACTTGGTTTGGTTCATTGAAGTGTGGGTAAACGGACGAGGGGAGCTCTTCAACTGTTGGCGTTGGCGGCCTTGGTCGGCTGCTTTGCAGACCGGTCTGGTTTGCCCGGTCTCGAGGGGCCGGGTCCACGGGCCACCTGTACGCCCGGTTGCGAGAACGGCGGCATCTGCGTGGTGACCGAGTGCTACTGCGAACCCGTGGATTACACCGGGCCCAGTTGCTCCGAGTGGATCGACGACTGCGAAGGAATCGACTGCCAGCACGGTGAATGTCTGGACCGAGTTCGTTCGTCCTCCTGCGATTGCGACAACGGATGGGCGGTCGATGAGAGCGGAAGCTGCAGCGTTCAGCTCACGAGCTGCAGCACGCCGAACGCTTGCATCAATGGCACCTGCGACGACAGCACAGGAGCGGTCGTCTGCGAGTGCGACGCCGGGTTCGAGGGGACGAACTGCAACGTGCCGGTCGGTTGCGGAAGCCCACCCGAAGGGCCGCCAAACTCCGAGACCGGAGACATCACTGGCACTGAGTTCGGTGACGTGGTGGTGTACTCATGCGAATGGGGCTACGGGCCGGGCTCCGTGAGCGTGGTCTGCCAGGCGGACGGAGCATGGGAAACTCCCGTGCTCGCCTGCAGCGACATCGACGAGTGCGACTTCGGTGGCTTCGGACTCTGCAATCCATACGGAACCGAGACTTGCACCAACCTACCGGGCACGTACGAGTGTGATTGTGAGCCGGGCTGGACCGGCTTCTTCTGCCACGAGCGCCTCTGAGACAGTATCGCTGTTGTCGCGAAGGACTAGATCCGTCAAGCTGCTCGGGTCGTGCCCGTTCGCTGGGAAAGCTTGCCAACCGAGGAGCTCCTCGACGTCCGCCTGAGCGAGCTCGGCCTCACCGTCACGGACACCTGGCTCGAAGACTGCGTAGAACGCCTTCGCGAAGAGCTCGACGCTGCGGGCCTCCGACGCTTTCGAGTTCATTTCTGGCTGAGCGACGAGTGGTGCTCCCCCGATGGCATCCCTGGAGTTGGCGTTCCCTTCTACCTCGCACACCCGAGGCTGATGAGGCTCGAACGCCAGATGATGTTCGAGGTGGAGGGCGGAACGCGCGTCGAGTGCATGCGGCTACTGAGGCACGAGGCCGGCCATGCGCTTCAACACGCGTACAACCTGCAACGAAGGAAGCTCTGGCAACGAGTGTTCGGCCGAGCGTCCGAGCCCTACCCTGAGTTCTACCGGCCCAACCCTTTGAGCAGGGGCTTCGTGGAGCACCTCGACGGCTGGTACGCGCAAGCTCACCCGGTAGAGGACTTCGCCGAGACCTTCGCCGTCTGGCTGGCGCCGCGCTCGAACTGGCGCAAACAGTACGCGCAGTCGCCGGCTCTCGAAAAACTCGAGTACACGGACGCGCTGGCCGCAGAGCTCTCGGAAAAGCGGCCACAGGCGAGCTCGAGAGCGCGGCCCTACTCACTTCCGCGCCTACGGCACACTTTGCGCCAACACTACGAACGCCGCCAAGAGCACTACAGCCCCGGCTTCAGCGACGAGTACGATCGGGACCTGCTGAAGATCTTCAGCGACTCCGCGCGCTACCGGAACAATGAAACCGCAGCATCGTTTCTTCGCCGCAATCGCCGGCAGATTCGAGAGCAAATCTCTCTTTTCACAGGCGAATATCAGTTCACCGTCGATCAGGTGCTTCGTGATATCATCGGCCGGTGTCGCGAGCTCCGGCTCCGGCTCACCAAGGGGGAGCGTCAAACGAAGCTCGACTTTGCCATCATGTTGACGGTGCACACGGTGCATCTTCTCCACCGGCGAGACACATGGCATCCACTCTAAAGCGACGGCGAGTCGTCCTTCTCGTCCACAAGAGCCTCATCCCGCCGGAAGACGTCAGCCAACTCAGCGACCAAGACCTCGCCCCGTTCAAGACTGAGTTCGAGGTGCGCAAAGGCTTGCGCGCGATGGGCCACGAGGTCTTGATCGTCGGCTTGAGCGACGAGTTGGCCCCGCTTCGCACCGCCCTCGAGGAATTCAAGCCGCACGTCGTGTTCAACCTGCTCGAGGAGTTCAACGGGGAGGCGATATTCGATGCACACGTAGTCGGCTACTTGGAGCTCCAGCGGGCCCCGTACACGGGCTGCAACCCACGCGGGCTCCTGCTAGCGCGCGACAAGGCACTGTCCAAAAAGGTCCTGGCCTACCACCGAATCCAGGTCCCCAAGTTTCGTGTCTTCCCCCGCTACAAGAAGATCAAGCGGCCGAAACAGCTCGAATTCCCACTGATCGTGAAGTCGCTCATCGAGGAAGGCAGCTACGGCATCGCGCAGGCGTCCGTCGTCCACAATGACAAAGCGCTGGAGGAACGGGTGTCCTTCATCCACGAGAAGATTCGGACCGATGCCGTCGTGGAGCAGTATATCGAGGGTCGCGAGTTGTATGTTTCAGTCCTCGGAAACCACCGGCTGCAGGTGCTTCCCACCTGGGAGATCTTCCTCGACAAGCTCCCCGACGATGCCCCCAAGATCGCGACGCGAAAAGTGAAATGGGACCTGGAGTACCAAGAAAAGCACGACGTCCGAATCGGCCGCGCGAAGGGCCTCTCGGAAGAAACCGAGCGACGCATCGCGCGAATCTCGCGGCGGATTTGCCGCCGGCTAGGGACCGACGGCTGCGTGCGAATCGACTTCCGGCTCGCCGAAACGGGAGCGCTATACTTCCTGGAGGCAAACCCGAACCCGGACATCGGTCAGTATGAGGAGTTCGCGAGCGCCGGAAAGGCTGCCGGAATCGCCTATCCGGACCTGCTCCAGAAGATCGTCAACCTCGGGATTCGACGCGCCGAGCGCGGGTAGACCCGAGCCTTACTCGCTTGCAGAGGGCGGATACAACTCGTGCAGGTACGAGCGCAGGCAATCGACCTCGTCCGCGTTCCAGTATGCCCCAGTCACGGGCATGCGAACCGCGCCAACCGGTCGCTCGCTGACCTCGCTGAGCATCTGGCTGCAATCGGGATCAACGTCGTCCACCAGGTAGAAATCCCTTGTGCCGACAGGGACGGTCAGTGCAGAGAGCGCGCTCTGGACGGTGCCGGACATATCCAGGTTCCAGGTAGTGGCGGCCAGTGGGTCGCCGTGGCAGCCGCCGATTGCGCAGCTGCTCAGCTTGGCATGCAGCGCAGAGTCGTCCTGCAGGCTGTACCCCGTGAGGCCGCAGGATGGGGCGGCGACGTCTGGGTTGTCGCAGTAGACCAGGTTCAGGCCGCGCGGCTCCGAAGTAGCGCTCTCGCCGCAGGCGGAGAGGACCAAACCGAGGGTCGCCAAACCGATGAATCGCACCAAGCTCGTCCGTGAAAAAGGCATTTTTGCTAACACTCCTGATAAAAAAATCGTTTTCTGATGAAACCGTGGGTGAGTGGACACAATGCCGAATAAGGAAAACTTCACCCCCGCTTTCCTCATTGATCTTCGCAGACTAGCGAATAGATGCAAGAGTGATCGCCAAAAAATCGACCCCTAAGGTTTATATTTCGACTGTATGTAGGTGTATTCCATCTGAAAATTAGTCCTGCCGGGTGTTTTCTTGCGTGTTACCCTAACGTTTGTGCAGATGAATCAGTGGTGCATCAACAGCAGCCTAAAGGGGGGATTGGCAATCCTGCTGCTCGGATCGGTACTCACCGTATCCGGCTGCAAGGAGGACCCGACCCTATTTGGGGGCTGCTCAACGCAAAACATCGATGACTGTCCGCGATCGGACGGCTTCGCCAACCCTTATGAAAGCCAGCTCGAGCTCCTGACTTGGAGCGAGACGCTTCGTAAGGCGAGCCTCGAGCTCACGGGCAAGCTCCCGACCGCGCCGCAGCGCTCGGTGACGGATACGCACGGTCAGCTCGGCCTCGAAGCCTCCCTCGCCGAAATGATGCGCGACCCGGGCTTCTCGGAGCGGGTGATCGAGCTCTACAACGATCATTTTCTGACCGACAAGTACCTCGGCCGGGAAAACGCGATCGAGCTTCTCGATGAAGAGGAATGGCCGAATCTTCGCTGGTTCGAGAACCGCTTCCCGGACGACGATCGCACCGCGTTGATGACCAACGACTCGTTGGCGCGCGAGCCCCTTGAGCTCATCGCCCACGTCGTCCGTTCGGAGCGCCCGTTCACCCAGATCCTGACAGCCGACTACACGATGGCGAACACGTACTCCGCGTTCTCGATGATCGGACTTCCGGACGTTCCCGTTGGACTCGGCGACAATCCTGAGGCTTTCCAGGAGATCTACATTCCTGGCATTCCCCACGCGGGCATTCTGACTTCCTCGATGTTCCTCAACCGGTTTCCGACGAGCGACACGAACATCAACCGCCACCGTTCGCGCATGGCGTACTGGTTCTTCCTGGACATCGATATCAATCAGTTCGGAAACCGACCGGTCGACGCGAGCAACGATTTCGGGGAAAACCCAACGCTCAACAACCCGGACTGCACGGTCTGTCACACGACGATGGATCCGGTTGCCGGCCTCTTCATGAACTGGGATGAGAGCGGCGAGTACAGCGGTGAGGGCGAGTGGTTCGGGCCGGACTACATTCTGCCGCCCGGCTTCAACGGAGAGGCGCTTCCCGATCATCGAAGGACGAGCGCGCTGCAATGGTTTGCCGAGCGGATCGCGCAGAATCCACGTTTCGCTCAGGCCACCGTCAAGACCGTCTTTCAAGGCTTGACGGGTCAAGAGATTCTGAACATCACCACCGTCGTTCCGAACATGGGCATGGGAGGCTCAGGCGGCAGCACGGGCGCTGGTGGTGAGACCGGCGCCGGCGGCATGGGCGGCGACGTCGGCATGGGCGGCGCCGGTGGCACGGGCGGCGACGTCGGCATGGGCGGTGCTGGTGGCACCGGCGGCGATGCCGGCATGGGCGGCACCGGTGGCGAAACTCCGCCCCCGCCTCCTCCGCCGCTGCCGGATCCCGATCCGGTCATCGACCCGAGCGTCGATCCGGCCGTCGAGCGTGCCTACAACCTGCAACAGGCGGTGCTGCGAACGATTCAGCAGCGCTTCATCGACAGTAACTACAACTTCAAGGTGCTGGTTCGCGAGATCATTCTCAGCCCCTACTTCCGCGCGAAGAATGCCGTGCCGCTGACCAGCGACATGGAGAAGGAGCTTTCGACCTTCGGCACTTCGAGGCTGCTCACGCCAGAGCATCTGAACCGGAAGATCTTGGCGACGGCAGGGGTGCGCTGGCGCTCCAATCCGAATCGGGAGGACTACCTCCGAGACCAATATCGGATCTTCTACGGCGGCATCGACTCAGATCTCGTCACACAGCGGGTCACCGAACCGAACGGCGTCATGGCAAGCCTCGCACAGCGAATGGCATACGAAGTCGCCTGCTCCGCCGTTCCGTACGATTTCTCGAAGCCTGCGCATCAGAGGCTCCTGTTCCCGGACATCGACCAGAGCACTTCGCTCTCCGAGTCTTCGGAACAGGTTCTCGAAGCCGTACGGCACCTCCATGATCAGCTCTTGGGCGAGGAGCTCGCGGGCTCGGACGAGGAAATCGCGGCAACGATGGTCGTCCTCATGGAGACGTACAATCTGGGCCGCCAAGGGCTTGCCGACGAGACGGTGTCGGAGCAATTGGCCGGGCCCTGTCGACTGAACAACGACCGACTCACCGGTGCAGACCTGCCGGACAATCGCCGAATCAACCGAGACACGGAGTACAGCATACGCGCCTGGATGGCCGCGGTGAGTTACCTCCTGTCCGACTACCGATACCTGTACGAGTGAGGGAGGACTAGCTGTGGATCGTCGCGACTTTTTGAGAATGGCAAGCTGGGCCGGGCTGACGTGTGTCCTACCGTCTGCGATCGACCCTCTACGCGGTAGCGCACAGCCGATCGCTTCATCGGCCTACACCGGGACCTATTGGATCTTCATGCACGCCGGCGGCGGATGGGACCCTACTCACCTCTGTGACCCAAAGGGCCGCGCCAACGAGAATGAGGACAACCCGATGGGTCGCTTCCTGAAGAGCGACATTCGCACGGCGGGAAACATCGAGTACGCACCTCTCGGAGACGATGGCACCGCACTCGATGCGTTCTTCCAGACGCACTACGAACGCCTCCTCGTCATCAACGGCATGGACACCGGGACCAACGGCCACGACCAGGGGACACGCGGCACCTGGAGCGGCCGGACAGCGGAAGGTCACCCGCCGATCGGCGCCCTCATCGCGGCGACCCACGGCCCCAACCTGCCGATGCCGTTGATTGGCTACGGTGGGTATCTCGACACACAAGGTGTGACCAACGCCGTCCCGCTTGGTGATGGCGGCTTGCTTCACAACCTGGCGCATCCGTCTCGCCCCGATCCCACCGGGTCGGAGGAGAACTACTTCGGCCATCCGGACGTGCCGGGGATCGTGCAGCGAGAGCAGCAGCTCCGGCTCCTCAGGCTTCAGGGTAGGCAGCGGCTGCCACGGATCTGGGATGGGCAAAACGAGCTCATGCTTGCCCGGCTCGGCCAGGATGATCTGAAGCGCGTCTCCGAGTCGCTTCCGGACGATTTCTCGAACAACCAACTCGAGCGTCAAATCCAGGTCGCCCTCGCGGCGTACCAGGCCGGCCTTTCGGTGAGCGTCAGCGTGAGCCGAGGCGGTTTCGACACGCACGGCAACCATGACGGCAACCATCTGCCTCGCCTGATCGACTTCGTGAACGGCGCGAACTTCGCGATGCAGGAAGCGGAGCGAATGGGCATCGCAGACAAGGTCGCCATCGTGATGGGCTCGGACTTCGGGCGGACGCCGGGTTACAACAACGGAAACGGCAAGGACCACTGGCCGATCAGCAGCATGATGATGATGGGCCCAGGCATCCCTGGAAACCGAGTCATTGGCGGCACCGACGATCGGCACGGGCTCTACGTCGTCGACCCGGTCACGCTTCAGCCGACGGGCTCGCCAGACACGGCCGAGGGCACCCGGCTTTCGATCGCACATGTGCACCGCTCCTTGCGAAACCTCGCCAACGTTCCGAACGACTTCAAGGCCGCGTTCCCACTCGCTGGCGCAGACCTTCCGATCTTCGGCTAGG
>JBLYYU010000111.1:0-10355 GCA_048550275.1 Polyangiales bacterium | reverse complement strand
TTTGGCAGGACGGTGCTCGCGAAGAATCGAGCCGAGGCGACTTTCCCCTCGTAGAACGCAGCGTCGGACTCAGCGGCCGCTCCGAGCTTCTCGTTCGCGATCACGGCCTGATCCAGCAACAAGTACGCGATGAGGAGCTCGGCGAGCGAATCCAGAAGACGGTTGGCATTGAGGCCGACCCAGTAGATCGACTCCTGCATTCGACCGAGCGCGGTCTGCATGCTGTCTTGCATGACGCTCAACGCGTGTGCCAGCTTCGCACGCTCTCCGGCAAAAGCGGCGCCGCCACGCTCTTCGGCGACCAACTTCCCGGCATCGCCGAGCACGGCTTGAAGAGTCTTCCCTTGGTCCCTGGCCACCTTTCGAAAGAAGAGGTCGAGCGCCTGGATGTGTGTCGTTCCTTCGTAGAGCGTGTCGATCTTTTGGTCGCGAATGTACTGCTCGACGGGATAGTCCTTGCAGAACCCCGAACCCCCGTAGGTCTGCAGCGAAACGCTCAACAGCTCATAGGTCTTCTCAGAGCAATAGGCCTTGATGATCGGAAGCAATAGATCGCTCTTGCGGGCCGCGGCCACGCGCGCGTCATCGTCGTCCGTCGATGCGACATCATCTTGCAGGCGGGCACCGTAGTAGATGAGCGCGCGCATCCCTTCGGCGTGCGACTTCTGCTGCATGAGCATGCGCCGCACATCAGGATGTTCGATGATGCGCACACGCGGCGCTTCCTTGTCGGCCATCCGCTTCATGTCGGGGCCCTGAACGCGTTCCTTGGCGTACTCGAGCGCATTGAGATACGCGGTCGACATGGTGGACATCGACTTCAAGCCGATGCTCATGCGCGCATATTCGATGACGTGAAACATCTGCCGAATGCCATCGTGAACGTCGCCGAGCAGCAAGCCCCGACACGGACCGCTCGCGCCGAGCGTCAGCTCACAAGTGGCCGATGCGCTGAGGCCCATCTTCTTTTCGATGCCCGTGACGACCGCCCCATTGCGCTCCGCAATACCGCCCGCTTCATCGACCCAGTACTTCGGCACCACGAACAGACTGAGGCCTTTGGTGCCTGCCTGCGCGCCTTCCGGCCGCGCCAAGACGAGGTGAACGATGTTCGCAGGGCCGTCGAAGTCTCCGTTGGTGATGAAGCGCTTCGTGCCTTCGAGCTCCCAGACATCATCCTGAAGATGCTTGGCAGTCGTACGACCCGCGCCTACGTCCGAACCTGCGTCAGGTTCGGTGAGCACCATCGTCGCACCCCAGTGGCCGTCGACCATGTTGTTCACGTACCGCGATTTCTGTGCGTCGGTGCCGAGCTCGTCGATCAGCGCCGCAACGAAAGTTCCAAGAAGGTAAAACGTGGCGGCCGGGTTGCCGCCCCAAAGCAACTCGAACGAGGCCCAACGAAGGCTCGGCGGCGCACCGACGCCGCCCAAGTGCTCCGGCAGCTCGAGCCCTTGCCAGTCGGCGTCGTAGAATGCCTCTACCGCGGCGCGAACACTCGGCGGCAACGTGACATCACCATCCTCGAGAGTGAGCGGGGTTCGGTCGCCCGGCTCGAAGCTTTCGGCAAAGGCGCCCTTCGCCAGCTTCTCCACCTCGAGCAAGACATTGCGGGCAGTTTCTTCGTCCATGTCCGCGAACGCCCCGCTGCCCATCACGTCTTGCGTGCGGAAGTACTCGAACAAGTTGAACTGAATGTCGCGTAAATTGCTCTTGTAGTGGGCCATGAAACTCCTCGGTCGACTCTACGGGACGCGGGGTCGAGGTCTGCCGTCTGCGTAGCCGAGTGAGCACATCTGAGCAACCGTCTACCGTAGGGAGACCCGACCGACGTCGGCGCTCATGCAAAGCCAACCAAACCGCTCTGGCGCAGGCATGCGTTGTACTCACGCTCGGTTCCGAGCACATGCTCGCGTTCTTTCAGGAGCACCCCTGCGGCCTCCTAGGCCTCCAACACCAGCGAAACGTCGTGCGTCTCCGATTGCTCGACTACGAGTGGCGATACCACATGATCGCATACGACGACGATGGCCGATTCCTCGGAGCCATAGGTCCGTGTTGGGGTCCGGATATGTGCGACTGGTAGCGCAGGCGCCCAGGCCAGGTTCCGACCGCGGGCGACCGCGATGGGACCCCCGCCGTGACGCGTATCCAAGGTGCGCGACGTTCGCCTTCATCTCGGTCGTCGGGAGGCTGCGGGAGCCCGCCCACCATCGGCCTATGAGCCTCCACTTGCGGCCCCCCACGCGGGACCTATCTCCATTAGCGGAGCGCGGTTACTCTCAGGCGGACTTCGAGGAGATAGGGCGGCATGGACTTGGGAATGATCGGCTTGGGCCGAATGGGATCGAACCTGGTACGAAGGCTGATTGCCGACGGGCACAGGGCTGTCGTGTACGACGTCGACCCGGAGTCGGTCGCGGGTCTGGTGTCGCATGGAGCCGAAGGCGCTGGAAGCGTCGCCGATCTGGCCGACAAGTTGGAGGCTCCCCGCGCCGTCTGGGTCATGGTCCCTGCTGGGATCACCGCTGGGGTCATCGATGAGCTCGCCTCGGTCCTCGATGCGGGAGACATCATCATCGACGGGGGTAACTCGTTTTACCAAGACGACCTGGAACGCTCGGCGGCGCTCTCGGCGCAGGGTATTCGCTTGCTCGATGTCGGTACGAGCGGCGGAGTGTTTGGTCTCGAACGCGGCTTCTGTCTGATGGTCGGCGGCGATCGAGGCGCGTTTGAGCAACTCGAGCCGATCTTTCAGACGCTCGCACCCGGGGTCGACGCCGCCAAACGAACTCCGGGCAGGGAAGGGGCACCCCAGCCTTCGGAGCAGGGGTATCTCCACTGCGGGCCGAGCGGCGCAGGGCACTTCGTCAAGATGGTTCACAACGGCATCGAGTACGGCATGATGGCGGCGTACGCCGAGGGCCTGAATATCCTGCAGCACGCGGGAGTAGGCCTGGCCGAGGGCGCAGTTGACGCCGAGACGGCTCCACTTCGACGCCCCGAACACTATCGCTACGAGCTCGACATCCCCGCGGTCACCGAGCTTTGGCGACGGGGAAGCGTCGTCTCTTCCTGGCTGCTCGATCTCACCGCGGCGGCCTTTGCGGAGAACCCCACGCTAGACGGGTTTTCTGGTCAGGTCTCTGATTCCGGCGAGGGCCGCTGGACGGTGCTCAGCGCGGTCGAAGAGGGCGTTCCGGCGCCGGTTCTCAGCGCCGCGCTCTACAGTCGATTCGACTCTCGGGGGCGCGATCGATTCGCCAACCGGGTCTTGTCGGCGATGCGCCAGCAGTTCGGTGGTCACCAAGAGAAGTCGGAACCGACGTGAGCAAAGCGAGCTACGCCGAGGCGCTCATTCTATTTGGGATCACGGGTGATCTCGCAGCTAAGAAGCTTTTCTCGGCCTTGTACGATCTCTGCGCGTCCGATCGGCTCGACATTCCGGTCGTCGGCGTCGCGTCCCGTGCCTGGGACGATGACACGTTGCGCGCTCACGCCCGCAAGTCTTTGGAGGCCGCTGGCCGATCCATCGACGAAACGGTCTTTGCTCGGCTCGCCGCAAACCTCTCCTATGTGTCCGGCAACTATCGCGACCCGGCCACCTACCGACACATCGTCGAGAAGGTACCCGCGAGCGCGTGCACCGTCTCCTACCTCGCCATTCCGCCGGGCCTTTTCGACGATGTCATCGAGGGCCTGGCGTCGGTTGGTCTCAACGAGCGAGGGCGCCTGGTTCTCGAAAAGCCGTTCGGCCGGGACCTCGAAACGGCGGCTGAGCTCAACCAGATCGTTCACCGGCATTTCCCCGAGCGTCGGGTCTACCGGATCGATCACTTTCTCGGGAAGGAAGCGGTCCAGAACCTGATGATCTTCCGCTTCTCGAACACCGTCCTAGAGCCGATTTGGAATCGTCACTACGTGCGCGGTGTGCAGATCACCATGGCGGAGGACTTCGGCATAGAGGGTAGGGGCTCGTTCTACGACAAGGTCGGAACCCTGCGCGACGTCGTTCAAAACCATCTCTTGCAAGTGCTCGCCTTGCTCGCCATGGAGCCACCGGTTTCTGAAGATCCCGACTCGCTTCGCGACGAAAGGGTCAAAGCCCTGAGAGCTATCGTGACCCCGACGTCCAAAGACATCGTGCGCGGTCAGTATGCGGGCTTTCGCGACGAGGCCGGCGTCGCTTCGGGTTCCGACACGGAGACCTACACCGCCGTCAGGCTCGAGCTCGATTCCTGGCGCTGGGCGGGTGTTCCCTGGATCATCCGCGCCGGTAAGGGCTTGGCGTCGACGGTGACCGAAGCGGTCGTCGAATTTGCCCGTCCGCCGCGCCCTCTCTTCGCGGACGCCGACTGCCGCCCGGGGCCCAATCGATTGACGTTTCGCACCAAGCCCGACGACGGGATCAGTTTCTCGATGCAAGCCAAGAAACCCGGGCCGGCGATGGTGAGCCGGCCCATCGAGTTGCACCTGGAGCACGATCGGCCGCGCGGACGCGACGCCTACGATCGGCTGATCGGCGACGCGCTCCGTGGTGATCCCGGGCTCTTCGCCCGCCAAGACGGGGTGATGGAGGCCTGGCGGGTGGTCGGCCAACTGCTCTCCGACGCTCGCCCTGTCGTGCCCTACGAACGCGGGACTTGGGGCCCGCCCGAGGCGGATGAATTGCTCGGCCCGGATTGGCGCTGGGTTACCCAATGAAAGTCGTCCGTGCCGGAGCAGAGCTAGACGAAGCAGCGGCAGACGCGATCGCTCGCGCCCTGAACGCTGCGCTCCGCGACAGAGCGCGGGCCTCACTGGCCTTGTCAGGCGGTGCGACACCTTGGCTTGCCCTCAGGGCGCTCGCTGGCACAGACGTCGATTGGAGCCGCGTCGATGTTTACCAAGTCGATGAGCGCCTGGCGCCGCAAGGCGATTCGGCTCGAAATCTCGTCGGGCTCACCAGCGCTCTGCTCGATCGGGTTTCGGCATCGGTCCATCCGATGCCCGTCGAAGCCTCCGATGTCGCGGAGGCAGCCGAGCGATACGGCTCATCGCTCCCCGCATCGCTCGATGTGGTTCATCTGGGTCTCGGAGACGACGGGCACACGGCGTCTTTGGTTCCGGGTGATCCCGTGCTCGATCTGACCGACCGGTCGGTTGCGGTCACCCAGCCATACCGTGGACACCGCCGTATGACGCTCACGTTCCCGAGCCTGGACCGTGCCGGAGCGATCATCTGGATCGTCTCCGGCGCCGAGAAGGCGTCGATGGTCGAGCGCTTGCTCTCGGCCGATCCGACCATTCCTGCCGGACGGGTTTCTCAGGAGCGTGCCGTTCTAGTCACGGACGTCGCGGAGACCCGCTGATGACCCGAAGCTTCGTCACCGACACGGGGGTGAACGTACCCGCCATCAGTACCGAGCAAATGCGCGAAGTCGACCGCGTCGCAATCGAGGAAGTCGGCCCGAACCTCTATCAGATGATGGAGAACGCCGGCCGCAACCTCGCAGTCACCGTCCTCGAAACGCTCGGTCCCGACTGGCGCGAGGCCCCAATCGCGGTGCTCTGCGGCACCGGCGGCAATGGTGGCGGCGGGATCTGCGCCGCGCGTCACTTGGCCAACCGCGGTGCAGACGTCAGCGTGGTGCTCACCGAGCCGAGCCGACTGAGCCCCGTTCCGAAGGAGCAACTCGGGATCTATCGCGGCACCGAGGGCAAGGTCGTCGAGCCCGCCCACATCGGCCGTCTGGCGCCAGCGCTGATCGTCGACGCGATCATCGGCTACAGCCTCCGCGGTTCACCGCGCGACGTCGCCCTCCGCATGATTGAATGGGCCGGCGCGCAGGCGGCTCCCGTCGTCTCACTCGACGTGCCTTCGGGAATCGACGCGACCAGCGGCGAATCCTTCGGCGCGCACGTGAGCGCCTCGCTGACCCTCACTCTCGCGCTGCCCAAGGCCGGCCTTGCCCCGGAGAGCAGCGGCGACGTCTGGCTTGCCGACATCGGAATCCCCGGAGAAGTCTACCGTCGCGTCGGCATCGACGTGCCTACGGGACTATTCGGAGAGCGCTTTCGACTGCCCCTGCGTCCTCTTGGCGTTTGAACCGGGCCGACGCAAAGCCGGGGCGATCCAAGCGATCCCGGTTGCGCATGCCTTGCGACGCCGGTGCGTACGACTAGGCTCAGCCCTTCAACGATTGGCAGGGAGCGTCTGAGATGATGGCAAACAGGTGGATGATGGTTCTCGCGCTCGGCTTGCTAGCGGCTACTTCCGCGTTCGCCCAAGAAACGGAGTCGCCAGAGGCGCCCGACGCGGCGCCCGTGGAGGCACCGAAACCGGCGGATGAAATCGTCGTGCAGATCTTGGGCCTCGAGAATGACCAAGGCCAGCTCGGCTGTCGGCTCTTCTCGAAAGAGGACGGCTGGCCCGACGAAATGAAGAAGGCGGACAAGCAGCTCTACAGCAAGCCCAAAGGGAAGAAGGGCGGCTGCACGTTCGAGGGCTTGAAGCCGGGCACGTACGCGATCACCGTCATGCACGACTTGGACAAGAGCGGTGACCTCAACACGTCGATGGTTGGACGGCCCAAAGAGCCCTGGGGGGTTTCTAACGACGTGCCGCCGCGCCGCTTCGGGGCGCCACTCTTCGAGGATTGCACGTTCAAGTACGAGGGCGGCAAGAAGGTCATCAAGATCAAGCTCCAGAAGTAGCCGGACCGCATCGGCAGGGGTCGACGGCCCCACGGCGCGCCCTAGGTTACTTGAAACAGGAGGCGCGATGGCAAGGGCGGTTTGGCAAGGGCAGGTGATCGCAGAATCGAACGAATTCGAGGTCGTAGAAGGGAACGTCTATTTCCCGCCGGGTAGCGTCCACGACGAGTTCCTAGAGGCGAGCGATCACCAAAGTGTCTGCCCCTGGAAGGGAACCGCCAGCTACTATCACGTCAGCGTCGACGGCAAGCGCAACGAAAACGCCGCTTGGTTCTACCCGCAGACCGCAGAGGCCGCTGCCAACATCCAAGATCACGTCGCGTTCTGGAAGGGCGTCACGGTCGAGCGCTAGGCGCCATTCGCGCGCGCTGTCAGAAGATTCGCTCGCCGGACCAGCCACTGTGCTGGACCCTCGCGCGTCCGCAATTTAAGCTCCGCCTTCCAAAGGAGAGCTCATGAAGACGGAAATCTGCGAGAAGCTTGGCATCGAAGTCCCCATCTTTGCGTTCACCCATTGCCGCGACGTCGTCGTGGCCGTGAGCAAGGCCGGGGGGCTGGGCGTGCTCGGCGCAGTCGGCTTCACCCCGGAACAACTCGAACAGGAGCTCGACTGGATCGACGCGCACATCGGGGACCTGCCCTACGCGGTCGACATCGTGATTCCTCAAAAGTACGCAGGGATTGGTGAGACCGATCCGGCGAAGCTAGAGGCCATGCTCGAGAGTCAGGTTCCACAAGAGCATCGGGACTTCGCTGCCCAACTGTTGGCTGACCACGGCGTTCCCGAGGCGCCGCCGGAGGAGAAGCTCGGGTTGCTCGGCTGGACCGAAGCCACCGCGAAGCCGCTCCTCGAAGAGGCGCTCAAGCGCCCCAAGGTGAAGATGATCGCCAACGCACTCGGCACGCCGCCTCCCGAGATCATCAAACAGATCCAGGACTCCGGACGACTCGTCGGTGCACTCTGCGGCAAGGTGAAGCAGGCAAAGCGGCACAAGGAAGCCGGCGTGGACGTGATCATCGCGCAGGGCACAGAGGGCGGCGGTCACACCGGCGAGATCGGCTCTGTCGTTCTCTGGCCGCAGATCATCGACGCGGTCGCGCCAACGCCCGTTCTGGCAGCAGGCGGGATCGGCAACGGGCGGCAGATGGCGGCGGCGATGGCCCTCGGCGCGGCCGGCGTCTGGACGGGCTCGATTTGGCTGACCGTCCAAGAGGCCGAAGCCGAGCCTGCCGAGGTCGAGTGCTACCTGAACGCAAGCAGCGAGGACACGGTCCGCTCGCGCGCATTCACCGGCAAGCCTTGTCGCATGCTCAAGAACGACTGGACCGAAGCCTGGGCGGCCGAAGACACGCCCAGTCCGCTCGGCATGCCGCTTCAGGGCCTCGTCACCGGGGACGCGATCCGTCGCACGAACCGTTACGCGAGCGTCCCCGGCGCGCAGCAGGTCGCCTTCAACGCGGTCGGTCAAGTCGTCGGCCTAATGAAGAACGTAGAATCGACCAAGGACGTCATGTACCGGCTCCTCGTGGAGTACACGGACGCGGTGGAGAGGCTTCAATCCCTGATGCCCGAGTGAGAAATCTGGCCTCGTCTCGGGTCGGCCCGCTACGATGGGTTCATGACTCGGACCAGTTCGTTCCTTTGGCTCACCCTCGTGCTCTCCTTGGTTCTTTCCGCTTGCGGGGGCTCCTCTAGCGGAGGCTCGGACCCGGCGCTTCTTGGTGACCGCGTCACTACCGAATCCGGCGACGTCATCGGCGAAATCGTCGAGGACCTGAGCATCTTCCGTGGCATTCCGTACGCCGCGCCGCCCATCGGAGAGCGACGTTGGCGCAAGCCCGAGCCGTTCGGCCAGTTCGAAGGAGCCTTCGATGCGAAGCAGTTCGGTTCTGCCTGTCCGCAGTTCGAGCTCGACGCGTTCGTCGGGTCCGAAGATTGCCTGTCCCTCAACATCTGGGCTCCTCGCGCCGGAGGGTCACGACCCGTGATGGTGTTCATCCACGGTGGCGCTTACGTCACGGGCTCCGGCAGCATCGAGCTCTACGAAGCATCGCAAGTCGCTCGCGAAGGCGACGTGGTGGTGGTCACCATCAACTACCGGCTGGGCCCGCTCGGCTTCCTCAACAGCGAGTCGCTCGCCTCGGAATCCGGCGATGGATCGGTCGGCAACTACGGAATCTACGACCAGATCGCCGCGCTCGACTGGGTCCGACAGAACATCGAAGCGTTTGGGGGAGACCCGGATAATGTGACGGTGTTTGGCGAGTCGGCCGGCTCGATCTCGATTTGCGCGTTACTCGGCTCTCCGCTCGCGGATGGCCTCTACCATCGAGCGATCCTCGAAAGCGGGGGCGGTTGCTGGGGCTTCCGCGAGCCTCGCAATCCTGCGCCAGGTTATCCGTCGATGGTCGCTCGCGGCGCGAACCTCTTGGGAGGGCTCGGCTGCGTCGACAGCGAGGAAGGGCTCGGCTGCGCCCGCGCCGCGAGCGCGGAAGACGTGCTTCGGGCAGCCCCCGCGGAACCCGACGGCCTGACGAACAACCTGATGGGCGGAATGGTCTGGGGTCCGGGGGTAGACGGCCATCTACTCCTCGAGGACCCGTTTGAGCGTGTCGCCCGGGGCGCGGCGCCCGACGTACCGCTCATCATCGGGACGAACCTCGATGAAGCGACCGTTTTCACGACGGCGATCGACGTCAACGCCCTCAACTATCGAGAGCAGATCGCGGCAAGCGTCGGCGAAGAGCGAGCGGACGCCGTCGTGGCGCTCTACCCAATCGAAGACTGGGTGTTCGCCAAGGCTGCTTTCAATGTCTTCGCGACCGATCTCATCATCGCCTGCTCCAGCGAAGCCTTTGCCGAAGCCAGAAGTGCAACAGGCCACCCGACGCGTCTCTACGAGTTCCGCCACGCGCTCCGCGGCCTGCTCGGACTCGTCGGCGCGACGCACACCCTCGAGCTCTTCTTCCTTTTCGGCAACTACTTCATCTACACACCCGATGCCGAAGAGCTCGCCCTCGGCACCGCTCTTCGCACCGCTTGGACGAGCTTCGCCCACGACGGCGTACCCGAGCTTTCCCCCGCTTGGCCGACCTACGAACGCGGCACCCGCTCGATCAGCGTCTTCGACGTACCGACAGGCTCCGCGGACAGTTGGCGAGATGGCCGCTGCGAAGCCCTGCGCGAGCTCGGGCTCACCCCGTAGGAGAAGCTCGCGAAGCAGCGCCGCCGCTCCTCAGCGAGCCCGCTCTCGATCCGCCGATCCACCCTCCGGATCGAGGCAGATAAACGACGGGACCCCATCCTCGATCGCGTACGCCGGCAGATTCGACGAGCTCGAGCAGACTTTCCCGTCCTCGGTGAAGACCAAGTCGCGCAGCCAGGTCACCCGCGTTGGGCTCGGGTAGCTAATGAAACGCTCCTCTTTCGGAATGAAGCGCAGGATCCGATCCGACATGTTCGAGGTCATCCAGACGTCGCCGGTTTTCTGATTCACGTTGAGCGCGTAGGGGGTTTCGTACTCATCGGGGGACAAGGTCGGCAGCGGGTACGTCTCGAACTCGCCGGTTTCCGGATCGAATCGCAAGAGGGCGCTTTCGTCAAAGGAGGGAATCCACAAGATCCCGTCGGCGTCGAAACGCGGCCGCCTGGGGCCTGC
>JBLYYU010000110.1:0-3007 GCA_048550275.1 Polyangiales bacterium | reverse complement strand
TTGAGCCTTCCACGGGGATCTGCGCGGTGAATCTCCCCGCGTTTTCTACGTGCGCTTCCACAGCTGATGCGTGGCTTGGCATCAGACCGAGGGTCGAGGCCGAGAACAGGGCCCCGGCCAGAGCGATTTGCAGCGTCGTACGTCGAAGGGTTTGGGGGGTGTTGTCCACGGCTAATCTCCCGAGGCTCCCATGCTGAGTATTTCCATCGAGCTGAGGCCTTGGGACATTAACTAACGATCGGTAGCAAAATGTCAAGCCATTTTGCTACCGAGGGTTCCAATATTGTGTAATATGTTTAGGGTATGGGTATGAGCGGCACGAATACGCGGTCCCGAGGCCGGCCACGGCTCTTCGATGAAGACGCCGTCTTGGATGAATTGACCGAGCTTTTCTGGCGAAAGGGCTACTCCCAGACCTCGATGGCCGATCTGGTCGACGCCAGCGGCGTCCACAAATCGAGCCTCTACAGCACGTTCGGCACCAAGGAGGAGCTGTTCGCCAAAATCCTCCAGCGCTACCTCGCGGGCCGGATGGACATGATGTCCGCGCTCGTCGAGCAGGCCGGGCCCGGGATCGACGGAATCCACGCCTTCCTAGAGATGCTGCGAGGTGACCTCGTCTCGGGGACCGGCCAATGGGGCTGCCTCCTCGTCAACAGCTCGAGCGAGCTCAGCGGCACTGCCCCCGGCTTCGAAGGCTTCGGCGCCACGTTTCGCAAAGCACTGCGCGAGCGACTCCGAGCACTGATTCGTCAAGCGGAGTCCGAGGGAGCCGCCAGCGACCGAGTGACCGAACAGCGAACCGACTTGTTCATGACCTTCATGCTGGGCCTCAACCTCACCGTCAGAGGCGGCGCCGACGAAGACGAAATAGGTCGGGTCATCGACGCCATGCAGGCGACCATCGACACCTGGCGGTAAGACGGTCGACCGAAATCGACCCAAACGGCGGCGCTCCGGGCTTCGCTGCCCGTTCCCATGCCGTCGCTGGTTCGAATCCAGTCGCCCCGACTGAGGATACATCGCTGTCGTCGATGCAGGTCAGTCGGGGCCTGGACTCTGAGCTTCTCGTCCGGGCCAATCGCGCAATAGGCCCGGCTGCGTATCAGAAGCCTGCGCAGCTGGTCTGCGTACGATCGATGACGCAGTTGGCCGTATCCTGAATGGTCGTGCCGTCGGTGTTGCACGCGTTGCCGTCTGTTTCTGTGACATCGCAAACGATTCGCGACTCACCTTCTGCGTCACGCCATTCGGAGCAGGCCTGAGAGCAGTCGCTGTTGGCGACGAGCGCCACACAGACCACCGAGCCGTCGTCCAAGGTCACGAGTACCAAGTTGCCGCCCGTCGCTGAATCAAAGGTGAAGCACCCCTCGCTCGACTCTGACTCACCGTCGTACGTGCAGACCAGGTCGAGGCAAGTGACGATGGTCTCGCCTGCGATCGAGGTCTGCGCCGGTCCGTTGCAAGAGTACAGGGGCTCGCCTCCGCAGGTTATTCCGGCGTTGTTGTATTGGGTGTTGGCGACCAAGTTGCCGTCCGCGCTGACACTTCCAATGGTAGTGGTGATGTTCCCCTGCCCGGTGCAGTCGGCATCGATCTCGGGCCCGAGGCACACGTAGTCGATGACGCTCGACCCGTTGCTGGTATTGATCGAAATGCAGTCTTCGATCGCCTTTTCGGCTGGGGACTGGACGCTAGCAAAGCCAAAGCCGCCGCCCAGCTGTCCCGAGTTGTTCGCACGAGTCGCGTCGAGCGCCTTGCGTACCGCCTCGTCCGCGTTGTCGTCGCTCACCGTCCCATCGGGGTTGTTGAAAAGAACTGCGGCGTTGTTGAGGTTGGTTCCACCGCCGCTGCTCCCTCCATCGTCGCTACCGCACCCCGCCATTGCCACCGAAACCACCATCACGCTCCAAATGAACTTCATACACCCCTCCATCGAAATCTAGTTGATAGAATCCTAGCAACTTCGTCGATGCCAATGCGAGAAAGGCGGGCAGCGCAGCTACATGATGCCGAAGCTCTAGAACCTAGTGCTGAACGTATTGGGGGTCATTCGTGCTCTCGGTGGTGACCAAGTACACGTCGCTCGGCTACGTATCGAGAGCGGCTCTGATCCCTAAGGACAGGGGAACGGGAAGATCTCTGGGTCGTCCGCGAGAGTGCCTTCTTCTACGATGTTCGGGAGGTTGGTCGGGTCGAACACGCCCTGCTCGACCCAGTCCGCCACGCTGGTGCCTGCGATCTCTTCGCCGTAGTAGCGCGAGTCCTCCGTCATGTACGTGTGGAGGCTCGTCGGGACCGCATCGAGGAAGAAGCGGAGGCCCGGCAAGGTGTTCTGGTTGCAGTACTGGGAGCGCGTCTCGTTGACGAACGCGGCCGTGCTCGGCCAGCCGGTCGTGCTCACCTGCGTGTCGTCCACTTGGTTCGATAGGATCAGCAATTGCTGCTCCGGTGTTCCAAGCATCCTCTCAGAGTGCGCGGCGTTCAGGACCGGGCCGATGGCGCAGCTCGGGCCGGTGGACCCGTCGGAGAGGCAGTAAGGTGGCTGGGTGAGTCGGGTCGACCAGGCTGCCTGTGCGAGCACCCCTAGGGCGGCGATGCTAAACGGTGTTCCGCTGTTGAGACCGAGGGCTGCGTCGTTCACGAACGTGGTTCGCGACCATCGCTCCTCGTCGAGCACGTGGTGAAGGTTGAACATCACTCCGAAGCCGCCCGCGGAGCTTCCGTTGAAGTTGACCTTCAACAAGTCCGGGCGATAGCCCTCGGGGGTGCTCGCGTTCAGCTCGCTGCCGAGGATGTTACGAACGACTCGAAGGGCGGCGCGCGCATTGATCGCCCCGTACCGCTCCACGACGAGGTCACCCTCTGGCGGCCCCCGCGGGAACACTTGGGTTTGGCCGCCGCCGGTGAATACGTCCTGCGTGCAGTAGGGGAGGTACACCTTGGTCCAGTCTGCAAAGGCATTGACGGCCGGATCCGGGTTGAATACCCCCGTTGGGAAGAAGTC
>JBLYYU010000109.1:0-3214 GCA_048550275.1 Polyangiales bacterium | reverse complement strand
GGAGAAGATCGTCGCTCAGCTGGCCAAGGTGACCATAATGGTCGCCAAAGAAGCCGGCGATGACGGGAAGCTATTCGGCTCGGTCACCTCGAACGACGTCATCGACGGCCTCAAGTCCAAGGGTGTCGAGCTCGAGATCGACAAGAAGAAGCTCGTCATGCCGGCTCAGACCATCAAAGAGGTCGGCAGCTACGAGATTGGCATCAAGCTTCCATACGGCTTGACGGCAGCGGTGAAGCTCGAAGTGAAGACCCGGGCGTAGGGCTGGCGCGGTAGGACTTACCCCGCGGTAGCTCTTCCTTCGTGGTAGCTCTTCCCCAAGACCCCCGTAAGCGTTAGAACCGAAGCTCGGAAGGGAGCAGGCGCATCACTGGAGCGGAACGAGCGGGGCAGGTCCCACCTAACGCCCTCGAGGCGGAGCGGGCCGTGCTCGGAGGAATCCTCCTCGAGAACCAGGCGATGAACGTGGTTGTCGAGGAGCTCTCCGCCGACGACTTCTACAGCGAAGCGAACGGCCAGATTTTCGACGCGATGACCGAGCTGTCCCGCCGCGGCCAGCCGGTGGACCACGTCACCTTGCGTGAGGTGCTGGTTCACGGCGGAAAGCTGGCGGCGATCGGAGGCGACGAGTACTTGCTCTCGCTCAGCAATACGATCCCGAGCGTTGCGAACATCCAGTCGCACGCTCGGATCGTTCGCGAGAAGTCCGTCGTTCGCTCGCTGATCCAGGTCTGCCACGAGGTGGCATCCCGCGGCTACGGTGAGTACGGCCCCATCGAGGAGTTCCTCGACGATTCCGAGTCATCGATTTTTGCCGTCGCCAAGGAGCGCGCACGGAACCCGTACGAGCACGTCAAAGACGTGGTGATGCGAACCTTCCAGGAGATCCACGAAACCGCCAACCGTGGAGAGGCGATCACCGGTCTGCCGACTGGCTACAAGCAGCTCGACAAGATGACGGCCGGCATGCACCCCGGCGACCTGATCATAGTCGCCGGCCGCCCCGGCATGGGTAAGACCTCCTTCGCCCTCAACGTGGCGTACAACGCTTGCATCGCGAGCAAGGCGCCCGTTGCAGTCTTTTCCCTCGAAATGCCCAAGGGGCAGCTCGTCCGCCGTCTGCTCGGCAGCGAGGCCCGGGTCGACGGAAATCGGATCCGAACGGGGCAGCTCCACAAGGACGACTGGCCCAAGCTGGCGGACGCGGCAGGCACGCTGAGCGAGATGCCGATCTGGATCGACGACACCCCGGCGATCACCTTACTCGAGCTACGTGCCAAATCACGTCGGCTGAAGTCCGATGTTGGGCTCAGCATGGTCGTCGTCGACTATCTGCAGCTCATGCGCTCGGGGTCGCGCAACGATTCGCGCGAGCAAGAGATCAGCGAAATCAGCCGAAGTCTGAAGGCACTCGCCAAGGAGCTCGAGATTCCCGTAATCGCGCTGTCGCAGCTCAACCGCGGCGTCGAGTCTCGCGGCGTGAAGGACAAGCGCCCTCAGCTCTCGGATCTCCGCGAGTCGGGCGCCATCGAGCAGGACGCGGACACCATCTGGTTCATCTATCGCGACGAGGTCTACAACCGCGAGAGCGACGACCGCGGCATCGCCGAAATCATCATCGGCAAGCAGCGTTCGGGCCCAACGGGTACCTGCCGGGTTCGCTTCTTCAACGAGTACACCCGCTTCGATGACCTGGCGGAATCCGATTACTACGGCGGTGCAAGCCCGGGCGCAGCCGAGTTCATGGACAACTAGGGCTGGGAACCCGGTTTCATTCGAGCTCCGCGGCCGGGTCATAGGAGAACGGCCCGCGACGCACGTGCTCGCGATTGGACAACGGGTCATAGGAGATGGGGGGGGTGGGAGGCGGGCGGTGCTGGGGCGCTGTCACACCCGTGGGCGCAGCGACTGAAGCTACAGGTCTTTGACCTCGCCGATCAGTCCCTGAAGCACCTTCTTCGCGTCGCCGAAGACCATCATCGTGTTGTCGTACTCGAAGAGCTCGTTCTTGATGCCTGCGTAGCCGGGGCTCAGACTTCGTTTGACCACGAAGACCGAACGGGCCTCGTGGGCGTTGAGGATCGGCATCCCGGCGATGGGGCTGGTGGGATCCTTGCTGGCGACCGGGTTCACGACGTCGTTGGCGCCGAGAATGATGACCACGTCCGTGTTCTTGAACTCGGGGTTGATCACGTCCATCTCGAGGAGCTCCTCGTAGGGGACGTCGGCCTCTGCCAAGAGAACGTTCATGTGACCCGGCATGCGGCCCGCGACCGGGTGGATCGCGTATGTGACCTTGGTGCCTCGCTCCTTGAGCATGTCGGCCAGCTCGCGAACCGCGTGCTGAGCCTGCGCAACGGCCAAGCCGTAACCTGGAACGATGATGACCGACTCCGCGTTCTCGAGAAGCATCGCGGCCTCTTCTGGGCCACAGGAGGTGACGCTCGTGTATTCGTCGCTGCCACCGCCGCCGCCTCCATCAGTGACGCCGAAGCCACCGACCAGGACGTTTAGTAGCGAGCGGTTCATCGCCACGCACATGATCTGCGTGAGAATCAACCCTGCCGCGCCGACCATCGCGCCGGCGATGATCAAGAGCGGATTGCCGATGACGAAACCGGCCATCGCAGCCGCCACACCGGAGTACGAGTTGAGCAGTGAGACGACGACCGGCATGTCCGCGCCGCCGATGGGGATTGTCAGGAGAATACCGAGAATCAGCGAAACCGCGGTTAGTCCCAGCACCCAGACGACCGAATCCGAGGCCCCAGCTGCTACGGCGATCCCGCCAAACGCAAAGGAGGCAAAGAGCAGCCCGAAGGTGATGTAGTGCCTGGCCGGAAGCAGGATTGGCTGCCCCTTCTTCAGCTTCCCTTGAAGCTTGAAGAGGGCGATCAGGCTGCCCGTGAAGGTGATGCCGCCGATCAAGATCGAGAGCATGACCGTGGTGGCTTCGGCGGTGCCGAGTGCCTGGTACACCGTGCCGCCTGGCGCCTGCTGAACGACCTTGTCCCAGTAGACCGAGGTCGCCACAAGCGCGGAAGCAATGCCGCCGAATCCGTTGAAGAGGGCTACCATCTCCGGCATCGAGGTCATTTGGACCCGAATCGCAAAGGCGGCGCCGATGATCGTGCCGACCAACATCCCACCGGCGATCCAGCGGTAGTCGACCAGGCCGAGCTCGAGCAGCGCGCCAATGATCGCGAAAAGCATG
>JBLYYU010000108.1:0-12714 GCA_048550275.1 Polyangiales bacterium | reverse complement strand
TTTGCAAGCCGACCCGTCCGCAGGGTATCCGTATCGCGCTTTTTTCCGAGCCGCGTCCATGCACGGCTCTCGGGTCGCGCCCTTTCTTCGCCTCGGTGCCCCCGCCACGAACTACGTCGCGCCGTCGTCCCGCTCAGCGTCCTTGGCCCATTCATCCAGCGCCGTCAGCGCTGCGGCTTGTTCGGCATCGAGCTTGGAGCGGCCTGTCCCCTTGGCGACTCGTTCGTCGTTGAGCTCTAGAACCACCGTGAATTCCCGATCGTGATCCGGGCCGTCTGTTTCGATCAACCGGTAGCTTGGTGTCCCACCCAATTTGGCCTGCGCCCATTCCTGGGCGCGCGATTTGGGGTCGCGGTGTCCGGGGGCGCCCGTGTGTAAGCGCGGTTCGAAGACACGGCGGGCGACCTCGAAGGCGACTTCGCTTCCTCCATCACAATGAATCGCGCCGATACAGGCCTCGAAGGCGCTCGAGAGCAACCTCGGCTTGGTGCGGCCGCCGGACTTCTCTTCGCCCTTGCCAAGCCGCATCGCCGCGGCAACGCCGACTGTTTCAGCGGCTTCGCACAGCCCTTTCTCACTCACCAGATCGGAGCGTCGACGGGTCAATTCGCCCTCGTCCGCATCGGGAAATTCGAAGTGAAGCAGCGAGGCGACGACCAGGCCGACCACCGCATCGCCTAGGAACTCGAGGCGCTCATTGTCGCGCCCGGCAAGGTCCGGACGCTCGTTCTTGAACGAGCTGTGAGTCAGAGCCTCCAAGAGAAGTGACTTGTCCGCGAAGGAATAGCCGAGCTCTTCACACAGACTCAGGGCCCATTCATCGAGTGGCACGTCGCGCTTCGACATGCGCCGCAACCTAACAGCTGCCCCCGCGCTAATCCAACCACAAGAGGCTGCGTGCTATACGCCACGCGTGGACTTTCCCCCCGAGGAGTTGGAATCGGCACGACTCGTGCTGCGGCGCCCAACGATCGGGGACGCCGAGGACGCGTTCGAATCGTACGCGAGCGACCCGAAGATCAACCGCTACCTGACCTGGACGGCGCACAGCAGCCCGACTGAAACCCGGGAGCACTTACAGCAGGCGATCGACGCTTGGGACCTACGGATGGGGCATCGAATGTGGCTCATTCAGCGCAAGGACGACGCTTCGATCATCGGAACGATCGGTTGCACGGTGCACTTCCATCGCGCGGAGATCGGCTTTGCGCTCGGGAGCCGGTTTTGGGGACGTGGCTACATGCCGGAGGCCCTGGCAAAGGTTTGTGAGGCCGCGTTCTCCGACGAGCGGATCGCCCGAGTCCAGGCACTCTGCGACGAGGAAAACACGCAGTCGTCGAAAGTCATGCAAAAGGTGGGGATGCAGTACGAAGGACGGCTTCGGCAGTATGGGCACCATCCCAACCGCTCAGACGTTCCGCGGGATTGCTTGATCTATGCGCTCGTGCGCGGCGATTGAATCAGCGATCGAAGGGACTATGCTGCGGCCGCGATGCGCCTCCTGACTACCATAGCGGACCAAGCCGAAGCCGCGACTCTCGGCGACGCGCTCTACACGGACGGCGTGGTCACGACGATCAAAGAGACGCGCGACGGCGGCTTCGCCGTCTGGGTTCACGACGAAGATCAGATCGACGCGGCGCGATCCTTTCTGGCTGGCTTTGATCCCACGGAGAGCCGCTACGCCGACATGGCGAAGAAGGCGCGCGCACGCCGAAAAAAGGAAGCCAAGGCGAACGAGCAGCTTCGTGCCCGAACTGAAAAGATTCGCAATCAGATCGAGTCAAAGCAGAACATGCGAATCGGCACGGTCACGACAGGCCTGATCGCGGTCTGCGTCGTCGTCTTCTTTCTGACGGACATGGGCAAGGACTTGAACGCTGTCCGTCACTTCACGTTCCTTCCCATGGTCCCGGCCGGAGGCCGCTTGGTCTGGGGCGACTTGAGCTCTCTGACGGCGCAGCCCTGGCGCGTGTTCACCCCGATGTTCCTGCACTTCGGCTTCATGCACATCATCTTCAACATGTGGTGGCTGAAGGACCTCGGCACCGCGATCGAGCGCGTGTTTTCGACGCGCTACCTCTTGGTCTTCGTGGCCGTGACGGCGGCCGTCTCCCATTTCTTGGAATACGCGATGTCGGGCCCGACCACCTTCGGCGGTATGTCTGGTGTGGTCTACGGCCTGCTTGCGTTCATCTGGATTCGAGGCCGCCTCGACCCGAGCTTCCCCTACCGAATGCCGCCGCAGCTCGTGACGTTCATGCTGATCTGGCTGGTCCTTGGTTTCCTCGGTGTGATTGGCAACATCGCCAACTGGGTCCACACCGGCGGCCTGCTCTGCGGAGCGCTCTGGGGTCTACTCTCCTCGGGATACATTCAACGCCGCTTCGGACGCTGACTCCGCTACATCCGCGGGAGCAGCTTCGCATACGTTTGTTCTCGGTCTTTTCGGATATCCTCGAAAATCGCTTGGATTCCGGCCCTCCCCTCGCGTTCCAGCATCCGTTCGTTGTGGGCGACCACCGAGGCGGCGACCGGTTGTTTCTCCGCTTCCTTCGCGAGATCGTTCATGTCGATCTCGAAGATGTCTCGATAGTGTGGTGGGTCCTGCACGCGAATCTCTTCGAGCCTGGACCGACGTACGAGCTGGACGGTCGGGTCGGGGGTCTGGCGAAGGAACTGAATTGAGCCCGCCGAATCCGAAACGCTCGGATAGAACGGCGCGCTCAGAAACACGTCCGCGTGCGGCTCGACGATCGACTCCGCCCAATCGGAGAACGAGTCCGCGTTGCCGTCGAAGCGCGGCACGATCACGAAGCCAACCTCCAGGCTCGACTCGTCCGCCCAGGTACTCAAGAGCGGCAGGAGCTCTTGGGCGCTACCTGTCTTCGTGGTGACGACATGCGCCCGTGTTCGGCCCGCCATGCGAGACGGCTTGGCCCAGGGGCAAACCGAGAACCTCTCGATGAGCTCGCGTTGGTAGCGCTCGTGAAGCCGGAGAGCCTCACGCCGAAGCGCTTGGTGTGGGTTCACCGGGCTCAATCCGCCGCTCGCGCGATCCGCGTCGAGAGGTACTCCTCGAGGTGCGGCACGACTTGCATGCCGAGCGCCTCATCAGCGGTACGAAACTCTGCACGAACGACCTCGCGGTCATCGACCTGCACATTCGGTTCGACCTCCACTTCGAGCTCGTAGATGTCCAGCGTATCTTGCCGATGCTCGAAGACATGGGTGCCGTGGTATGCGTGCACCAGCCTCTTGGGCTGCACGCTGATGCCGACCTCCTCGCGAAGCTCACGAGCAGCAGCGGTCCGCCGATCTTCGCGCGGACGGATGTATCCACCCGGAAAAGTCAGTTGCGGCCTGTACGAGTTCTTCACGAGCAGCACGCGGCCTTCGTACCAGACGGCCACGAGCGCTCCGGCCGTCTCTGGTCGCCGAATGAACCAAAGCAGCCGCAACCCCCAGTGTGCCAGCCGATACACCGCCCTGATCAAGGCGTTGATCATGTGGAGAGTTTACCAAATGAGCCCTCGGCAGAGAAATCTCTGCGGACGAAGGATGCTCAGATGCTCGCGCCGGCCCGGGCCCAGTCCCCACGCCGGTAGGCGAGAATGCCGAGGAACAGCCGTACTACGAACGAAATGGGAACGGCTACCCAGATCCCAAAGGCGCCCCAATCGAGGACGAAACCCAGGAACCAGCTGAGCGGAACCTGGATCACAAGCGTTCCGACGATGTTGATCATCAAGCTGGTGTTGGTCGCGCCCGCGCCGCGCAGCATACCGATCAGCGCGATGTGGACTCCAACGACCGGCATTCCCCAACCGAGGACACGCATCCAGAGAATCGAATAGCGTCCGAGATCGGTCGCGGGATCCACGTCGAAGATAGCAATGATGGGCTCGGCTCCGAACACGATAGACAGGCCGAGGACCGTCATGATCGCGGTAGAGAGCTTCATCCCTCCGAATACGACCTGACGCGCCTCCTGCTCGCGGCCCGCGCCGAGCGCGTTGCCAACCATCGCGCCGATCGCCTGCGCAACACCTAGACCCGGGACGAAGGCGAGTGACTGGACCCGCAAGCCGATTCCGTGGGCGGCGACCGCCACCTGAGCGACACGGGCAAGCATGCCCACGACGGACAGAAAGGCCACATTGAGGACGAGCATGTCGAGCGCGGCAGGGGCGCCGATTCGGAAGAGGTCCTTTGCCAGCGGCACGTCGATCTTAGCGAGACCGACGTGTGCTCGCACCCCGTAGACGACGTCCCGCCGCAAGATGAGCACCATCAGGCCCGCCGCGACCGCTTGTGAGATGACAGTTCCCCAAGCGGCACCTCGGACGCCCATTGCGGGGAAGCCGAAGCCGCCTAGGATCAGCCCGTAGTTCAGGAAGATGTTGAGCAGGTTGCTGAACAGAGCGATCACGAACGGCAGCATCGTGTTTCCCACCGCTCGCAACGCCGCGGCGAAAAGCATGTTCAAGTAGAAGAACACCGTCAGTGTGAGGAGCGGCCGCAGGTAGCTCACGGCCAAGTCGCGCACGGTGTCGTCGGCGCCAAGCCACTCCATCACCAAACCAGCACCCAGGTTCCCGACGATGGCGACGGCAATCGACACCAAATAGGTCAGCACGATGCTCTGGTGGAGGACGTGGTTGATGCGATCGGACTGCCTGGCGCCGTGCGCGCGCGAGACGAACGCAACCGTTCCCACGGTCAGCCCGAGCATGGCCACCATCAGGAGAAAGATGAGCTGCCCCGCAAAACCGAGTGCGGTCAGGGACTCCTCAGCATCGATCAGACGTCCGCACATCGCCGTGTCGACCGCCAAGGTGATCACACTGAGAAGGTTCAGGCCCACGATCGGCATCGCCAAATCGAAGAGGCGCCGGAAGATCGTGCGTTCTACGCCTCGGGCTGGACCTGATGCAGATTTCATCAGCGGCGCAGGAGCGTGCATCGCCCGACATCCCGACGCCAGCACTTTCACGATGGTGCTAGTCTTGAAGGGAGATGGCCGGCGAGCCGAGAGAGTTTGGTCCATATCACCTGGTGCGCCGCCTCGGTGTGGGCGGCATGGCTGAGACTTTCGAAGCGACGAGAGCGGGCACCGGTGGCTTCGAGCAGCGTGTTTGCCTGAAACGCGTCCTGCCTGCGTTCAGCGAAGACGAGGATTTCGTCGCCCGCTTTCGACGCGAAGCCAGACTCGCAGCGCGGCTCCGGCACACGAACGTCGTCGGCGTCATCGACGTGGGAATGGTCGACGGCGTTCACTACATGGCGCTCGAGCTAGTCGACGGCGTGGATCTTCGATCGTTCCTCAAGTCGTCACCGGGAGAAAAGCTTCCCGCCGAGATCGTGACACTCATCGCCATGGACCTGGCGTATGCGCTCGAGCACGCGCATGCGAGCCTGGTTCATCGGGACATATCGCCGTCCAACATCCTGCTGAGCCGTTCGGGTGAGTCGAAGCTCGCGGACTTCGGTATCGCCAAGGCGCTCGACGATGCAAAGGCAACCGCGAGCAGGAGCGCGAGAGGGAAGGTTCCCTACATGTCGCCGGAGCACATGCGCGGGGAGGCCGTCGACGGCCGAGCCGACTTGTTCTCGTTGGGCGTGGTCCTATTCGAATCGCTCGCAGGAGCTCGGCCTTTCGATGGGGCGCACGACGTCGAGACCATGCAGAAGATCCTCGACGGAGATCGACTGTCTTTGCACGAGGTCGCGCCTGAAGCACCGGAATCCCTGCGCGCGATCGTCGAACGTCTGATTGAAATCGCCGCGGACCGACGCACTCCGAGCGCGGCCGTGCTCATCGAAGAGCTCGGCCCGCTGGTGCCCGCTCCATCGGTGAGGAGAGAGCTCTCGACCACGGTCGAAAGCCACCGCGGCGGTCCGATGGCGCGGATGCACGTTCGCGCCCGGGAAGAGGAGCGCGACACGGAGCTCAGCCGACCGCCGGCGCTCGTTGCGCGACTGGGCGAAGGAGCTCCGGCTGGCGTCGCGGAGCGCCCGAACGGGGCGCGAAGAGGGCGATGGCTGACGGCGCTTCTGGCGTTGGGCATGGTCGTTGGAATGGGCGCGGCCCTCTGGCAGAGCCAGGGCGCTCGGGCCCCTGGCGCGGACACCGTCGCGAATACTGACGCGAACACTGGGGCGCTCTCAAAGACCGAAAGGGAGTTGGAGCCCGCGGCGAAGTCCGCGACAGCGCTGGAGACCGCAGCGGTAGCATCGAGTGGTGCAGAATTGGCTGGGGATGCCGCGCCGGTCACCCCGGAGCCCATAGCGCCCTCACAGCCAGCGAGGGCCCGCAAAGGTTGGGTCGAGGTCTACGTGCAGCCCTGGGGCTACGTCTGGATCGATGGCGCGTACATGGGTCGCGCACCGGTGGAGGCTCGCATCCGAACGGGCAAACACATCGTGGGCGCTGGTCACGAACGCGCTACGCAGACGCAGGTCGTGCACCTCGGCCCGGGCGACCGGAAAGAGGTCGAGTTCGAGCTCCATGAGTGAGTGACTACTCCGAGTGAGTGACTACTCGACGACGATCGCGCCGCATGGGAACTCGGCCGAGAACGTCACGTCGCCACTCTTGAAGGTGTCGCAGGCGGCGCCAACGAGCTCGATCACATCGTCGACACCCGGCTTCACCCGCCAGCCGTTGGTTTCCGAGCAAGCCAAAGGCGCGCCGTTCAGTCGAACGTCGCCTTCGCTGCAGGCTTTGACCTTGTCGTCGAAGCGCTCGTCCATCTGGACATCGCAGGAGATGCTCGCGTTGATAATCTCCACAAACTCGTCTTCGAGTTGCTGCGGATTCGTGCCAACCCAGAAAGGCGCGTCGCCCTGAGATCCGTTGGCCGCAAGCCCGATTCCTTCGTTGGCCACCTCTTGGAGATGGTCCTCGATCGCGGAGTCCGACAAAGTACCGACCCAGAGTACAAAGACGTCGATGCCGGCATCGTGCGCGGCGCCTGCCGCCGTGACGGCCTCGCCACGAGCGGAGTCTCGCTCCGCGCTGTTGTTCGGATCGGGGTACTCGCAGGAGTCAGGCGCTCCGTCGGTCGCTAGAACGATGATGGTGGGCCCCTCAGCAGGAGGAGGATTGCTCTGAATGTTCCCAACGAGCGCGTCGATGCTATCGCCTGTCGGCGTGTCCTCACCAGCATCGGTCGGATACGTGTACGGGTACAGGCTGTCGGTGCCTATGGTCGACGCGTTGTCGAGAGCGAAATCGATCTGCGTGGGAAGCCTGGGACAAGGTGGATTGACGTCCCCGTCGCGCGACGTGTACGTGGTCAGGCCGAAACGAACGATCGACTCCGCGTCGGAAACGATGCCGTTGATGACCGTGTTTGCTGCCTCCCAACGGTTTTCGCCGCCGCCGAAGGACGCATCCATCGAGCCGCTCTGGTCGACGAGGAACATGACATTCGGGATGCTTCGGGTCGGAGTGATCTCGACCGACTGGCAGCCGTTGCCGCCGCTGTTGCCCGAGCCGCCCACGCCGCCAGATCCGACGTCGGGAATGCAACGGCCGCGTCGAGTATCGCAAGTCGAACCCGAACCGCAGCCTTCCGTGGCCGTGCAGTACGCCACGCACTTGCTGTTCTCGCAGAAGCTCGCCTCGCACTGTGAATCCGAGGAGCACGCCTTGTCGCAGTCGGCCGGTGGAGGATCCAAGGTGTCGCAATTCAGGGTCACGCCCCCTGTGCCGCCTGTTCCGCCGGTGCCGCCGTTAAAAGGATCCCCGGTGCCGTTTCCGCCGCAGGCGACTGCGGCAACGCCAGCGGCCCCCACGAGCGCTATCCATAGCCAGTTACGCATTTACGAACTCCCCAACATTAAAAAGTCAACTATGCCAACATTCTACACTCGCTCTGTAGCGTCCGCAAATCAGGCTAGAGCGCTAGGAAGAGCAATTCGCTCATAGTTGCAGACACTTGAGTCATGTCAGAGCTGCTGTATGGATGTATCGTGACCCGCAATTGCCCGGCCGCCAAACGAAGGCGCCTGAGGTCGCCAAGCCGGAGTCCGAGAGCCTGCGCGCTGACCGCGGCGGGCTCCTTTTTTCACATAGGAAAGGGCTCCGAAACCTGCCAGAAACAATCGCGGTCCACAGATCCCGGGTCGAGCCCATCGGCACGGTGCACCGCCGGCCAAGGGACAACCCCCGTGGTCCATCGCCGAGTCAGGTCGCTGGTTCCCCGGCGACGAGAACATCTTTAGGAGTAGTAACGATGAGCATCATCAAGGCTGAATACATCTGGATCGACGGCACCGAGCCGACGCCGCTTCTTCGCTCGAAGACGCGCATGCTCGAGGCGAACATCATCGAGAAGGTTCTCGGCGCGATCACCGGCGTTGCGGCTTTGCCGCACTGGGGCTTCGACGGGTCGAGCACCAACCAGGCAACCGGCGATGATTCGGACTGTCAGTTGTTCCCGGTCTTCGCGTGCCGCGATCCCCTTCGAGGCGGCGACAACCTCCTCGTGCTATGCGAGGTCGTCACCCACGGCGGCAAGCCCCACCCGACCAACACCCGCCAGGATGCGGTCGCGATCGAAGAGCGCACCAAGTCCTCGCTCGATTGCTGGTACGGCATGGAGCAAGAGTACACCATGATGAAGGACGGCTACCCGCTCGGCTTCCCCGAGGGCGGCTACCCCGGTCCCCAGGGTCCGTACTACTGCGGCGTCGGCGCCGAGTACGTCTTCGGCCGAGAGATCGTCGAAGAGCACATGGACGCCTGCGTCAAGGCCGGCCTGAAGATCTCGGGCATCAACGCCGAGGTCATGCCCGGCCAGTGGGAGTTCCAGATCGGACCCGCCGGCATCACCGAGGTCGGCGACCACATGTACATGGCGCGCTACCTCCTCGGCCGCATCGCCGAGACCTACGGCGTGGACATCAGCTACGACGCCAAGCCTGCCAAGGGCGACTGGAACGGCGCCGGCTGCCACACCAACTTCAGCACCAAGGCAATGCGCGAAGATGGCGGCTTGAAGGTCATCCACGAGTACTGCGAGAAGCTCGGCAGCCCCGAGCGCATCAAGCTGCATCTAGAGCACTACGGCGCCGGCCTCGAAGAGCGCCTCACCGGTGCGCACGAGACCGCGTCCTTCCGCGACTACAGCTGGGGCGTCTCCGATCGCGGCGCTTCGATTCGTATCCCGATGGCCACAGACCTCGACGGCAAGGGTTACCTCGAGGATCGTCGCCCCTGCGCGAACATCGATCCGTACGTGATCGCTCGCCTCATGGCAGAGGTCGCGGAGTAAGCCTCACGCATTCGCACGAAAGGTCGCCGCGTTCTTCGGAGCGCGGCGTTTTTCGTTAACCGGCAACGACTGGCAACGAGAGTGGCACCGGTACCGTAGCTGTTGCACGCTTCCCTCATGTGGCGTTGGCTCCCTATTCTTGCCGTACCGGTCGTTGGGCCCGCCGTAGTCGGGTGGAAGATTTGGGACGAAGTTCGCCGAACGGTGAGCGACGATCCGCTCGTCTGGGAGAAGCAGGTCCGCGCGTTCGAGAAGCGCGCGCGCAAACAACCCGAGCCCAGCGGCTCGGTCGTGTTTGCCGGAAGCTCGACGATCAGGCTGTGGAGGCACCTGGCCCGAGACATGGCTCCGCTGCCCACGGTTCAGCGCGGCTTCGGTGGTGCGAAGGTCAACGACGTCATTCACTTCATGGACCGGCTCATCACCCCTCACGATCCCTTGATGGTCGTGCTCTACATCGGCTCGAACGATCTTCTGGACTTCGCGGGCAATCGACCGAAGAGCGTGGAGCAGATGCGCGGGTTGTACGAGACACTGCTGACGCGTCTCCACGATTGCCTTCCCGATGCGCAGGTCATCGTCCTCGCAACCTTTCCGTCGCCTTTGAATGCACGGCGCTCAGCCGAGATCCTCGCGGTCAATGAATCGCTACGGGAATTCGCAGAGAACAAACCCTGGTGCGACTTGATCGACGGCAACGCTGCCCTGCAAAACGCGGAAGGCACACCGGAGAGATCCCTTTTCTCGTTCGACCGCGTACACCTCAATCGAAAGGGCTACGCACGCTGGGCGCAAATTTTGCGCCCAAAGCTTCTCGACCATTGGCGTCAACAATTGCACTGAACGGCTGGTTCCGATATACGCCTAGACCAAGATGAACGGCGAAATGCATCAGGCGTGGGACTCGGGAAACATCGATGGAAGCGGGGCGCTGTCGCTCGAGGGTGGTGCAAGGAAGCTCGCAAGGGCCGCTGACCCGCGCGGATTGGTTCAGCGCCTGGCCCACAAAGCCGACGGGTTTCTCGTCTCCCAAATCTCGAAGCTGCAACCCGCGGACTTGAAAGAGCCGCCTGAGCTCGAGAAGGACTTGGCCGCCTTCGCCGCGAGCGACGACTACCAGCGTTACGCCGCCAACACCGACGAGCTGTTCCCGGCGCCTGGGCGCATCAGCCTCAAGAAACGATGGCTGGCTCCGCACCGGGTCGGCTACGCAGAGTGGAATTGGCAGAGCGTCCACCCCCTGATTTTCAAAGATATCGAGCACGAGTACCGGAGCCACCGGGACAATCAAACCGCGCTCCTTCGGACCTTGAACCTCCGCATCAAAGGCAAGCCGATGGCGATCCTCGTCAACGGGTTCTCCTCGGGGCACCACTTGATGGAGCGCGTCGCTTGGCCGATGCGCGAGTTCCATCGCCTTGGCATCGGGGTTTCTCTTTTCGCCCTGCCTTTCCACGGCCCCCGCGGCCACGCCTTCCCGCCCGAATGGCCGCAGCAAGACACGGCCTTCACCATCGAGGGCTTCCGTCAGGCGATCTGGGATCTGCAGACCGCGATTCGAGCGATGCGGGAAGCGGGCGCCAGCGAAGTGGGCGTCGTGGGGATGAGCCTCGGGGGCTACACCGCTTCGCTGCTTGCCACGGTCACCTCCGACGTCGACTTCGTGCTTTCGTACATTCCGATCTGCAGCGTCCCCGACGTCATGAACGACACCGATCTGGTGCCAGGCTCGGGCGACATTCAGAAGCGGCTCTACGAAGGATATCGGGATCAGCTCCTACCGATCACGCCGGTCTTCCGCAAGCCCATGGTCGAGCCTCGCCGAGTTTCCGTCATCTCGGGCGAGTTCGACCGCCTGGCCACGAAGCAGCATGGCAGACGGCTCGCCGAGCATTTCGACACCGAGCTCGTAACATTCCCTGGCGGCCACATCGTTCAGAATCGGCGCGCCCAGGCGTTCCGCACAGCCCTCGAGGGTTTCCAGGATCGTGGTGTGCTACCCCGCAGAGGATGGCTGGGACGCAAGAAGCGGTAGAGTTCGAGCACGACCCGGAGTTCCTCGATTGGGTCGTCCCGCTCATGGAGAAGTACGGGCGTTACTTCGACTCCGAAGTGCGCGGGGTCGAGCACTTTCCGAACGCCGGGCCGGTCTTGCTAGTCGGCAACCACTCGGGACCGAATTGCGATCCCGACACTCCGGCGCTGATGGCGGCCTGGTACCGGAAGAACGGCGTGCAGAGCCCGCTGGTGGTTCTCAGCTTCGACTTCATTTTCGGCTTGGCGCCGATCGTGAGTGATTTCTTTCGTCGTCTCGCGCAGGTGCCGGCCAACCACCGCAATGCGGAAGCGGCCTTGGACCGCGGCGCCGCAGTCCTGGTGTACCCGGGCGGTCTCGAAGACATCGCCCGGCCCTGGACCGAACGCAACCGCATCGAGCTCGCCGGTCACAAGGGCTTCATCAAACTCGCGCTTCGCAAAGGCGTTACTGTCATTCCCGTCGTAAGCCACGGCGGACACGAGTCGAGCATCGTGCTGAGCCGGGGGAGATTCATCGCGAAGGCGCTGGGGCTCCAGAAGTTCCGAACGTCCGTGATGCCGCTCATCTGGACTATCCCCTGGGGACTCGTTCTCGGCCCGATTCCATCCTGGCCGATTCCCACGAAGGTCACACTTCAGGTTTGCGAGCCAATGGACTGGGCTCACCTGAGCGCCGAGGACGCCGAAAACCCCGACGTCGTCGACCGCTGCTACCGGGAGATCGCCGCCCGGATGCAAGACACGCTAGACGACCTCGCACGCGAGATCCCGCACCCGATCCTGACTCGACTTCAGGGCTACCTCCGCAAGCGGTCGAGCCGAACTGAGGCAGTCCGTCTCTAGTACGACTTCGGCAGCTCTAGGCTGTGCTGGGCGATGAAGAGGAGTCGTCGCGCTCACCATTGCAGGACGGGCCAGCCTCTTTGCCGGGCCTCTCTGCTGAGCCGCGGGTCTGGACTGATCACCCTCGGGTGACCCACCGCGCGAAGCATCGGAGCGTCGCTGTAGGAGTCCGAGTAGAAGTAGCACTCGGCGAGATCCACACCGCGCTCGGCCGCCCAGACGTTGGCTCGCGCAACTTTTCCGGACCCGTAGCAGAGCGGCGCCACGAACGAGCCGTCGAGCCTCCCGCCCTCATCGGTCGGGAAGTCGTTCGAGAGAAAGTCGTCGAGCTGCCAAGTGTCGCGCGCCGCCCTCGCGGCGAACGCAGACGCGCTGGTGAGCAAAACCAACTGGTGGTCGCGCTCGCGATGCTCGCGGAGAGCTCGGATCGCGCCGGGCCGGACGTGATGGGCAACATCGCGCGCAAACCAAGCCCGCGTCTCCGCTTCGAGGTCTTCGTATCGCCGTCCGCGATAGTGATTTAGCGCTTCCTCGTAGGCGGTATCCATGT
>JBLYYU010000107.1:0-24640 GCA_048550275.1 Polyangiales bacterium | reverse complement strand
TTCGATAGATGAACTTCGCCGGCGCGACTTGGCCGTTCTCTTGTCCAGCCTCGTCGAGGATCGTCATGTCGGTGAAGATCATCCGCTTGTTCGGGTCGGCTTCCATGCGGGGCTGGTCGTAGCGGACCGTGTGCTGGCCGATCGCCATCGTTTCGCCCGGCCGAAGCGCGCTCTCCTGCTCGATGTCGTACGCCGCACCGGTGAAACCGATGAACATGAACACGATGCCGACGTGCACGATGTACCCGCCGTAGCGACGGCGCCCCTTGGACACGAGACGGACGAGCGCCGTGCCTCCGCCTTCGCCCTTGCGCATGCGAACGCGGATCCCGCGCCAGAACTCCTGGCTCACACTCGCAAGTACGAAGGCGCAGGTCGCGAACGAAACGCCGGGGGCGACGGCGGACATCCACGCGAGCACGCTGCCGGTGGTCGTGTCGTAGATCTCAGTGGGCTCGACGACCGCGGGATAGCCGAAGCGCTCGCCGAAGAGGACTTGGATCACCGCTACCGCGACGCCGACCCCAAGCGGAAGCGCCATGGCACGGAGCAATTTGGAGCCAGTCGCTTTCCGCCAGGCAACGAGCGGCCCGAGACCCGCCAAGAACAGGAGCACGATGCCGAGCGGAACCATCCACTTGTTGTAGAAGCCGGGACCGACCGTGACTTCCTCGCCGCGCACCCACTGACTGAGCAACGGGAAGGTCGTGGCAACCAGGACGAACACCATCATCCCGAGCAGAACCCAGTTGTTGAGTAGGAAGGCGAACTCGCGGCTCACGAGCGACTCGATCTCGTTGTCGGCTTTGAGCTTTGGCAGGCGCCAAATCATCAGCCCGGCGATCACGATGATGAGGAACACCATGTACCAGACGAAGTACTGCCCGATGTCGGAGCGGGCGAACGAGTGCACGCTCGCGATGAGGCCGGAACGGGTCAGGAATGTGCCGAAGATCGTGAGGAAGAAGGTCAGCGCCAAGAGAAAGACGTTCCAGACTTTCATCATGTGCCGGCGTTCTTGAATCAGGACCGAATGCAGGTACGCCGTACCGACCAGCCAGGGCATGAACGAAGCGTTCTCGACCGGATCCCAGGCCCAGTATCCGCCCCAGCCGAGCTCCTCGTACGACCAGAGGCAGCCGAGTAGGAGCCCGAGTGACAGAAACGTCCAAGCAAGCATCGACCAGAGACGCGCTGCTCGCACCCATTCGTTGCCGAGACGGCCGGTGATCAACGCTGCGATGAGGATCGCGAACGGAACGGCCCAGCCCACGAAGCCGAGGTAGAGAGTCGGCGGGTGGATCGCCATCCAGTAGTTCTGAAGGAGGGGATTCAGGCCCTCCCCGTCGCCGGGGGTCGTTCGAATGTAGGTCGCGAACGGGTTCGCCGCGAAGAGCATCAAGATCGTGAAGAAGATCAAGATGCTCATCAGGGTCGCGATGATCCAAGGCTGGAGCTCGGTGTACCGACCGCGAAGCCAACGGGTGACGAAGAAAGTGTACCCGGAGAGCAGGAACGCCCACCAAAGGAGCGAACCGTCCTGGCCGCCCCAGAGCGAGGTCACCAGATACCACCAGGGCATCGAGCGATCGCTGTAACGGGCGACGTACCGGATGCGGAAATCATGGACCTGGAAGGCGTACGCCAAGACCAGCACCGCAACGAGGACGAGGGCGCAGGTCGCGTAGGTTCCCCAGCGAGCGGAAGGCAGCAGCTGCGGTCTGCCGCGACCAGCCCCCATCGCCATCGCCATCGTGTACGACGAGCTGATCAGAATGAGCGACAGCACGAGCGTGCCGAAGAAAGGGATATCAAGTGCCGGCATGGATGATGGGTCCCCGACCGCGGGCGGCCATCCCTCTACATAGGAGTTCGGAGCCTAAGGGCAAGCACAATGAAAAGCCCCGCGCGGCGCAGGGCCGGGCGGGGCTTGTCGGGGTCCTAGGGGTTCGCGTCAGTCGCCTTCTTCGAACTCGGCATCGATGACGTCATCGTCGCTCTTGCTCGCCTCCTCAGCGGCCTCCCCTGGGGCGTCGCCGCCGGGCGCCCCCTCCGCGGAACCGGCAGCCGCGCTGTAGGCGACCTCGGCGATTTCCTTCATCGCCGCCTCGAGTTCCTCGGACCGGGTCGTCATGGCCGCCGCATCGTTGGCTTCGATCGCCGCGCGAAGCGACGTCACTTTACCTTCGACCTCGGCCACCTTCTCTGCGGGCAGCTTGTCCTTGACCTCTGCCAGTGCCTTCTCGACCCCGTAGGCGAGCTGGTCGGCCTTGTTCCTGGCCTCCACCTGCTCTCGGCGCTTCTTGTCCTCTTCCTCGTGCGAGGCCGCATCCTGAACCATGTTCTCGATCTCGTCGTCCGACAGGCCGCTGTTCGAGGTGATCGTGACCTTCTGGTCCTTGCCGGTCGCCTCGTCCTTCGCCGTCACCGACAGAATGCCGTTGGCGTCGATGTCGAAGATGACCTTGATCTTCGGGATGCCACGGGGCGCGGGCATGATGCCCTCGAGGTGGAATCGGCCGAGGGTCCGGTTGTTGTTGGCCTCAGCACGCTCGCCTTGGAGGACGTGAATCTCGACCTTGGTCTGGCTGTCCTCAGCCGTCGAGAACACCTCTTCCTTACGAGTGGGAATGGTGGTGTTCCGCGGAATGAGCGCAGTCATGACGCCACCGAGTGTTTCCACACCCAAGCTGAGGGGCGTGACGTCGAGCAGGACCATGTCCTGGACGTCGCCCGAAAGAACGCCGGCCTGAACCGCAGCGCCGAGGGCCACGACCTCGTCCGGGTTGACACCCTTGTGAGGCTCCTTGCCGAAGAACTTGCTCACGGTTTCCTGCACGACCGGCATACGGGTCGAGCCTCCGACCAGGACGATCTCGGCGATGTCCGCCGCGGTCTTCCCGGCGTCGGAAAGCGCCTTTTTGCAAGGCTCGAGGGTCCGTTGGACCAGGTCTTCGATCATCGACTCGAGCTTCGCCCTGGTGATCCGGATGTTGAGATGCTTCGGACCTGCGGCGTCGGCCGTGAGGAACGGCAGGTTGACCGTGGTTTCGAGCTTCGTGCTGAGCTCGATCTTGGACTTCTCCGCGGCGTCCTTGAGACGCTGCAGGACCATTTTGTCCTGGCCTACATCGATACCGGTGTCCTTCTTGAACTCGGACACGAGGTACTCGATGATGCGCTGGTCGATGTCGTCGCCGCCGAGGTGCGTGTCACCGTTCGTGCTCACGACGTCAACGACCTTGTCGCCCACCTCGAGGATTGAGACGTCGAAGGTGCCTCCACCGAAGTCATAGACAGCGATGAAGTGGTCCTCGGTCTTGTCGAGTCCGTACGCGAGCGCGGCCGCCGTGGGCTCGTTGACGATTCGCTTCACGTCCAGACCGGCGATCTTGCCGGCGTCCTTAGTTGCCTGACGCTGGGAATCGTTGAAGTACGCGGGGACGGTGATGACCGCCTCGGTGATCGGCTCACCCAGGAAGTTCTCCGCGGCCTTCTTCAGCTTGCGGAGCACCTGCGCCGACACTTCGGGGGGTGAAAGCGTCTTGCCTCTAACTTCGAAGCCGGCGTCACCATTTTCGCGCTGCACCACGTGGTAGGGCATGCGCGTGGCGTCGTCGCCGAGCTCGTCGAAGCGACGGCCCATGAAACGCTTGGCCGAGTAAACAGTGCCTTCGGGATTGGTGATGGACTGCCGCTTGGCGATCTGGCCGACGAGGACCTCGCCCTGGTCGTCCCATGCCACCACCGACGGTGTAATCCGGTCACCCTCCTCGTTGACGATGACCTTCGGGTCCTTGCCCTCCATCACCGCGACGACGGAGTTGGTCGTCCCGAGGTCGATGCCGATAATCTTTCCCATGTTTTCTTGTCTCCTTTTGCCCCGAACTGCCGTCGGAGTTTAGGCAACCTAACCACGGGTGTGAGGCCGTCAAGGTGCTCGAAAGCTCGATTTCTGGCAGGGGCGACACCCCGAATTGGGGTCGGATATCCGGCTCTCAGCCGCTGACGGTTTGCCGGAGCTCGGCGGCGTCCTGGGACTCGGCGAGTACGATCAGCGAGTCACCAGCCTGGAGCATGTGTTCGCCGCCGGGGTTGTAGACGTAGTCGCCATCACGTCGGTGCACCGCCACGACCAGGGCGCCGGCTTCGCGAATATCGGTTTCGGCGAGCCGCTTGCCCACAAGCGGGCTCCCGTCGGGGACGTCGATCGCTTCGAGGCCGACGCTGATTCCGCCGCCAAACTGAACGATCCGGTCGAGGAAGGCGACGGTCTTGGGGCTGATCATCTCACTGAAGAGCCGCACGCCGCCGATGTAGTTCGGTGCGACCACGGCGTCGGCGCCGGCTCGCCGGAGCTTGCGTTCGGTGGAGGGCTCGATCGACTTGGCGACGATCCGGGCGGTCGGGTTCAGGGCGCGCGCGCTGATCGTGACGAAAAGGTTGGCCTTGTCGTCATTTAGGGCCGAAATGACGCCGCGGGCGCGCTCGACGCCCGCTAGATCGAGAGTGTGGTCGTCCGTGGCATCGCCACAGACGAAGAGCAACTCGTCATCGAACTCCTCGTTGAGCTCGTCGAGCCGATCCCGGCTCGCATCGACCACGACGAAAGGGACCCCGACCGCGCGAAGCTCGGTGGCGATGTGCCAGCCCGTTGTGCCGATGCCGCAGACGATGACGTGATTCTTCAATGAGTCGATTGCGCGTTCCATACTCCGACGCCTCAGGATTCCCTGCAAATCACCTTCTACAATCAAAGCGGTGAGACTAGAAATGAAATAGAGCAGCGTGCCGCTGCCCAATACGATGAGGGTGATGGTGACCGCTCGGGCATCGGGCATCTCGTTCATGCCCTCGAGTGTCTCGGCAAAGCCGACGGTCGAGAGCGTGATGATGGTCATGTAGAAACAGTCGAACCAGGACCATCGACCGTTTCCGACGCTGTAATAAGCGGTCGCGCCGATCAGGACCACTGCGGCCAGCACACCTGCCGCCGAGAGCAAGCGGCTGTAGGCCCCCCGCCTCGACTTGAAGAACAAGAGCTTCACAGGGGCGTAGTTGGCGTCATGCACCGATCCAAGTCAACCCTTGACCACCGTGACCGAGGGCGGCACAACCGGCGACGGTGGATTCTTCGGAAGACGCGCGCCGGGCGGGGCGCGGCCTGGTATCGATCGCCGGTGCCAAGGCCTACTTCATCGTCACGAGTTACGCCGTGCAGCTCCTGCTGCCGCGCATCTTCGGTGAAGCCAAGGAGTTCGGTCTCTACTCCGCCACGATGAGCGGCGTCGCCATTCTCACCAATGTGTTGATTGTCGCGACCATCCAATCGGTCTCGAAATTCGTCAGCGAAGACGAGGCCCGGGCCGACGTCACCCTTCGTCAGGGGCTGCGCATCCAGGCTCTGGTCGGAGGCACGCTCGCTCTGGCGCTCTTCGCCCTGGCTCCCGCCATCGCCCGGCTCTTGCTCGATCAGCAACTCACCCGCCTGCTCCGAGTCGCCTCGATCGTCGTCTTCGCTTACGCGCTTTACGCCGCTGTCGTCGGAAGCCTCAACGGCCGGCACTGGTTCGCGAAGCAGGCGCGCCTCGACGTTACGTTCTCTACGCTTCGGACCGTGGGCATCCTGGCGGGCGCTGCGATGGGCCTCGGCGCGCTCGGAGCGGTCGCGGGATTTGCGACGGCGGCCGCGACGATCGTCAGCATCAGCTTGATCTGGATCGGATTCGGGAAGCGGGGAGCGCCTGGTGAGAAGATCCAACGGCGGCGCTGGCTCGGGTTCATGGCTCCGATTTGGACTTACCAGATCTGCCTGAACGGCATCCTGATGATCGACCTTCAGGTTCTCAAGCGAACCGCGACCGAGATGGCGTTTGCCGGCGCCGCGACCAGCCAGGCAGCCGTCGACCTCGCAAATCAGTACGTCGGCTACTACCGCGCGGCGCAGACCTTTGCCTTCGTTCCCTACCAGCTGATCATCTCGATGACCTTCATCGTGTTCCCGATGATCAGCAAGGCGACGAGCATCGGAAACCGTGAGGCCACGCGCTCGACGATTCAACACGCGATGCGGCTCTCGCTTCTCCTTCTCCTCCTAGTGGCGGCGCCGACCTCGGGCGCGGCCGAGGGAGTGATGCGCTTGGCCTACCCGGCCGACTACCTGGCCGGCGCCCCTGCGCTCTCGATTCTGGTCTTCGGAGTTGCAGCCTTTGCGCTCTTCGCGGTCGCTGCCACGGCGATCAGCGGCGCAGGGAAGCCTTCCGTCGCCGCTGCGATTGCCGCCGTCTCGTTGCTGGTCGTCGTGGTTGCAAACCGCATTCTTCTGCTGCGCGCCGGGCTCGGGGAAGACGCCCTCCGGGCGACCGCTACCGGAACGACGATCGGAATGGTCGTAGCCCTTCTGCTCTCCGCTTGGGTGATCCGCAGCTCGTTCGGCGTCTTCATCCCGATCGTGACCTGGCTCCGAGCCGCCCTCGCAGCCGGCGTGGGCTACGCAACCGCGTCTGCGATTCCACACGGCAGCCCGCTGATGGCGCTCCTCGCGCTTCTGGCGGGATTTCTGAGCGCGCTCGCCGTCCTGATCGCGACGCGAGAGCTAACGGGCGACGACTGGCGCGCCCTTCACCGAATCGTTCGCCGCGACTAACTCTCTCGCCGGTACTGACCGCTTCGGCCGCCGTGCTTTTCGAGCAAGACGACTTCTTCGATAACCATGCCGCGATCGATCGCTTTGAGCATGTCGTAGAGCGTCAGGGCGGCGACCGTCGCCGCGGTCAGCGCTTCCATTTCGACGCCGGTGCGATCCGCGCAACGGACTGCAGCCTCGATCACGAAGCGTTCGTCGTCGCCCGCGGGCTCGAACTTCACTTCGCAACCGGTGATCGCGAGCGGGTGGCAGAGCGGGATCAGCTCCGAAGTACGCTTGGCGGCCTGAATCCCTGCAATCCGGGCCGTCGCCAGAGCGTCGCCCTTCGGGACCTCACCAGACAAGAGCACACGACGAGTCTCCGGCTTCATTCGGAGCGTGGCCCGGGCGCGGGCTCCGCGCGAAGTCTTGTTCTTCTCGCCGACGTCGACCATTCGGGCCTGACCGTCGCGATCCAAATGTGTGAACTCGTCGTCTCGGTCCATCAGTCGGGATGCGGCGCTTCATAGTTGGAGCGCGGGGGGATGGTAGCTGTCCCGGCCATACGGGCAATCAGCTCGACCCTCGAATGCACACCGATCTTGGAGAAAATGCGCTTCAGATAGGTATTCACCGTGGAGACCGTCAGCCCGGTTTCCGCTGCGATCTCCCTGGTGCTCGAACCGCCGACGAGAAGAGTGACGACGTCGCGCTCGCGCGGGGTGAGCGGGGCGCGCTGCAGCGTCTGCTCCACGGCCTCGCCCGGCCTGCGACTGCCCTCGCCAGTCAGACGTTCCGCATAGTCGATACCCCGCGAGTAGAGTCGCGACGCCCACTTCAAGAGCTCGAGCTGGTTTCCATGGGGCGCGTCGCCGACGATCTCGAGATGAAGTGTTCCGACGAAAGCTCGCCCCTGGCGGAGCGGCATCGAGATCGTTGGTTCGGTCGCGGTCAGCGTGTCCTCGCTGGTGACGGGGTCGGCATCGGGCCGCTCGAGTCTGAAAGAATGCGCACCGACCAAGCCTGCGATCAGTGTCGCCCCGCGCTGCGGATAGGTGCGAACCGGATCGAGCTCCGATAGGCGCTCGGCTATTTCCATCAGCCTTTCGCTTGATGTCACTGCCCGATCCTCTGTTCCTTGTCGTCACAAATCAGGGTCGAAAATTCAATTATTGTCAAGCCTTGGCCTTCCAAGTGAACGAACCGTTGAAGATCGTGGCGAGGTTGAAGCCCGAAACCAAGTCGGCGGCCTCGGTCGGAGCGGCTGTGGCGGTGAGACCGAGGGAGTGGGCGAGCTCCCCAATGATGTCCTCGGCGGAGCGACCCGCCTGTCGCAGCGATTCGAGCGACGGCGCGCCGTGACGCGTGGCGAGCCGTTCGCCCCGCTCGTCGAGCACCAAGCCTAGGTGTGCGAATCGCGGCACCGGGTAGCCGAGCGCGTCGTAGAGCGCGACCTGCCTCGGCGTCGAAGACAGAAGATCTTCACCACGGATGACTTCGGTGATTCTCGTTTCTGCGTCATCGACGACGACGGCGAGCTGGTAGGCCCAGATGCCGTCGGCTCGGCGGAGCACGAAATCGCCGCCGGCTTCGCTCTCGGGAAAAGCACCATGCAGCACGTCCTCGAAACCTGGAGACGATTTTGGGAATCGAAAGCGCAGCGACGGCTTCCGATCCGGGTTCGCGACGCCGTTCCGGCAAGTCCCAGGATAGCGCAGCCCCTCGTCGCCGTGGGGCGCGCTTGCGATGCGCGCGATCTCTTTGCGCGAGCATGTGCAAGGATAGACCAGACCTGCGTCGTCGAGCTTCGCGAGCGCGCGTTCGTAGGCCGATCCTCGGGACGATTGGAACAGCGGACCTTCGTCCCAGTCGAGGCCAAGCCATTCGTGGTCACGGCAGATCGCGTCGGCGGCCCCGTCCACAACACGTGGAGCATCGATGTCCTCGATTCGCATGACGATCTCACCGCCCTGCCGACGAGCCTGAAGCCAGGTCACCAGCGCCGTGCGCGCGTGCCCCATGTGCATTTTGCCCGTCGGGGACGGGGCGAAGCGCGTCCGATACGTCGAAGCCACGAACATCCTTTATACGACTTGCGCCAGGGCGGCCATGCGGTGCATGTTCCCGGCGTGCGGGGACGAACCGATGTGTGTGGCTGCTTTCCGACGGGGCGCCACTATCCAGGCATTGCCGATCTGATCGCCGACGCAATTCAGAACGTCGAAGGCCTTTGCCACGAGTTCGAGCCGGGCGCCTCCTGGGAAGACATCCCGATCACCGTCATCGATTTCGAAACGACGGGCCGCGATTCAGAGACAGATCGCGTGATCGAGATCGGATTGGTGACATTCGAAAAAGGCGAGGTCAGCAGTCGGGACAGCTGGCTCGTCAACCCCGGCATCCCGATCCCCGAGGAGTCTCGGGCCGTACACGGCATCACGGACGAAGAGCTCGAAGGGGCGCCCGACTTCGCCACGGTCCTGCCGAAGCTCTTGGACGTCTTGCGAGGCAAACTCCCGGCTGCGTATAACGCGTCGTTCGATCGCGGCTTCCTCTTGGCGGAAATCGGCCGCGCGTCGACGAAGGGCATGACAGCCGGAGACATGCCGCCCGCAGCTCGCGAAGATGTGATCTGGGTCGACCCTCTCGTCTGGGCCCGCGAAATACTGAAAGAGCTGAAGAGCCGACGCCTCGGCGACGTCGCCAAGCACCTCGGCATTCCCCTCGAGCAAGCACACCGTGCGGCGGGCGACGCCGAAGCAACGGGGCGCATCCTGCTCAACTTGGCGCCGCAGTTGCCGCGCGTCTACGGCGAGCTCGTCCGCCTACAGAAGCGCTACGCGGCGTTTCAAGAAGCCGAGTTCGCCGCCTGGAAACGCTTTCGGTGAGCCCAAAGGTCACGAAAGCGCGGCTGATCTGGCTGCCGTTCGCGCTGATGGCGATCGGCAGCTGGACGCCCGTGTTCGGAATGTGGCTCAACGGGACCGAATGGACGGGTGCTGCGGGCCGAGCCGTCGCGTTCTGGTACACCGTGCCCGCGCTCTTGGCGATCTTGCTCGTTCAAGGCCCCTGGTTGAAACAGCCGATCTTGAAGCCTCTCGGGATTCGGTTCTCGGTAAACCGCTGGTGGGGTATCGCCTGGTTGCTCCCGGTGGCAGTTCTTTTCCTCGGCATGGGCATTACCTGGCTCGCTGGGTTCGAGCCGGTGCTGGCCGTCGAGCAACTCATCGAAAACAAGCGCTCGGTGGTTCCACCGGAGCAAGTCGCGCAGTTCGACCAATATCTCGCGGAGAGCCCGCCACCCCACCCCCTGATGCTGATCGTCATGGGCATGCCGGCGGGGCTCACCTTCAATCTCATACCGGCGCTCTGCGAAGAGATCGCTTTTCGCGGCTACTATTTTCGGGAGGTGCCGGGCGGCTTTTGGGCACGCGCCACGAAGATCGGCCTCCTCTGGTGGCTTTGGCTGGCGCCCTCGATCGCCATCGGAAACCTATACGGAGCGCCGGGCGTTGCGAGCGTGGCTCTCGCTCTTCCCTGGTGCGTCGTTGCATCTTGGGTTCTGGTCTACCTCCGCGTCCGATCCGATTCGGTCGTGGCGGTCGCAGTGGCCCGCGGCACTATGCTCGCGCTGACCGCTGCCGCGCACGACCTCACCTTTGGAACACCCACTTGGCTCGCCCCGTTCTATGGCATTGGCGGTATCGCGGGCCTCCTCCTGGTTGGGGTTGCCTTCTGGATTCACGACCGTAGCCGTGCGACGGGTCGGCTCACCACGAGCTGAGGAGAACTAGATGGGAGACGCCGCGAAGCTCGGGCTGCACGCCCGCTATGGAGGATATGCGCTGGTGACGGGCGCGGCCCGGGGGATCGGGCGTGCGTTCGCGAAGCATCTCGCGGCCGAAGGTTTCGACCTCTTGCTCGTCGACCGCGAAGCCAATGAGCTGATTGCGCTCGCCGAAGGGCTCAGTGACACCCATGGGATCGATGCGCGATCGCTGGTCTGTGACCTCGGTGCGCCTGACCTGCAGAACAAGGCCGAGCACTGGGCCGTCGAGTTCGAGATCGGGCTTCTCGTCAACAACGCTGGAATCTCGATTCTCGATTCCTTCTTCGACATCTCGCTCGAGGATCACTTGGCGACACTCGATTTGAATTGCCGGGCCACGCTCCTGCTCACGTACATCGTGGGCAAGACGATGGCGGCTCGCGGGCGCGGCGGAATCGTCATCGTATCGTCCGCCTCCGCACTCTCAGGTTCGCCGTATTTCTGTCACTACGCCGCCACCAAGGGCTACGGCTTGAACCTGGCTGCGGGCCTTTGGTCGGAGCTTCGCGAGAGCCAGGTCGACGTGCTGGCGGTCTGCCCGGGGATGACCGACACCAAGCCTGTCCAGGACCAGAATCTCGGGAAGGACCTGCCGTTTTACGTTCCGCTGACCCAGCCGGAGCCAGTCGCACTCGCGGCGCTGGCTGCGCTCGGAAAACAACCAGCCATCGTACCGACCTTCGCGGACCGCGTTTCCGCCGGCATGCTCTCGAAGCTGTTTCCGCGCGGTTGGACGCTCTCGATCATGAAGCGCTCGATCGAGAAGATGCGCAAGTAGCACTGGCGAATCGCTCAGGCTGGCGGCTTCCGAACTTTGAGATTGCCGGCGAGCCAGGGCTCGACGCCGTTCTTGTACCACTTCGAGAATCGCCGATCGGACGGACCGCCGCAGAGAACGGAGTGGAGGTCCGGGGCGCTCATATCGGCGACGAGACGGAGCGACGGGGTGAACGAAGTCAGACGACCGCCGGAGTTGTAGATCTGCCCTTGATGCGGCGTGGCGCGCCCGCCGCGGATCGGAATCGGGCCGGGGTCGAATCCGAAAAAGGCCGGGAGCTTTCCGCCGAAAAACATATTCGTGAGGGTGATCCGGTTTCGGGCGCCCCAGGGTTCCGGGGAACGATCGGCAACTTTTGCGAGCGCGCTGGTCCAGACTTGCTCTCGGCTGCGCTCACCCAACCAGGGCGTCGACTCCGCCACCAAGACGCGATCGAAATTCTGGTAGAAATCGATGAAGATGCCTGAAGCGTCCCGCAGAAATTCGATCACCGCCTGGCCGCATCCTGGGCCGAACATCTCGACGAGCAGCTCCGAATAGAAAAGCTCGAACGCTGTCGCACCGCGAGAATCGAGCTCGTAGCGACAGTCCCAGTCGCTAAGCGCGTCGGCCAACGGACCCGTCCCTAGTAGCGGCCTCAGGATCTCCAGAAACTCCGAGGCTTGAATCGAGTACGTGTCCAGCTGTATCGCGCGGAAGGACTCGACGTCGTGGTCGTCGCGCTCCTGCAGTAGCTGAGCGATGCGCCGGGCACGATAGTCGCCCATCGGCGCGTTGATCGGGTTTGTCTTTCCGAGATGATTCAGATCCTGGTTGGCGGTGACGATCAGCCCTTCTTCAGGGCTCTGCGTGCGAGGGAGATCCATCGGATCGACAAACCCCTGCCAGTCGAATCGTTCGTCCCAGCCGGGCCGCGGCGCAAAGCCCGACCAACCGTCAGGACGCTTCGGCATCAGGCCCGACATCTGGTAACCGATGCCACCGGCACTGTCGGCGAAGATCCAGTTCATCGAAGACTCGACGTTCGCAAACGCAGCCATGCCTTCTGTCACCGTCCGCGCCGTCCACATTGGCAGCAGGGAGTTGATCGACTCGGCGCCCGCCTCGGCGCCGGACCAGCGGGTGGCGAGGCGGTGGCCTTCTTCAACGGCGCTTCCATCGAGAACACCGTGGAGGTTCTCCCAGAACGTTTCGACGACTGTCTCGCCCTTTTTTCGCTTGATCGATTCGGTTCGTCGCTCGAAATCGACCCAGGTATCGCCCCGTCGGAAACGACCGTCACGGCAGTGTTCCACCCAGGAGTCGACCGCATCCATGAACGTGTACGTCGCGCCCCAAGACAGGTGCTCATTGCGACCGACGAGCGGCGCCGGCAGCCCCGGCATGGTCATCAAGAGCGCGTAGCCTCCCGGCCAGCGAAAGCTCTGCTCGACCCAGATGTTCGGCAGGCGGTTCGTTTCCAGATGCGGGTCGTTTGCCAGCATCGCCGCACCGGACGCAGTGTGAGCACCGGACACGCACCAGTTGTTCGAAGCCATGACTCGCGGTGCACCGATGCCCCACTTCACCACGTCGGGCACGATGCGCTCGGCGAGCTGAACCTGGGATAGGATCGCGCGGTCGAGCCCCGCGGTGCTGCCCTCGAACAGCGCCTCGAGATGCGCATCGCTGATCCCGGCCTGGACCATCTCGACGAAGAGCCGTTCGAGCTCGCCCTGGGACTGGGCCAAAGTGAGGAAGCCGGTCATGCGGGCGAGCAGCAAGCTGTCTTCGGTCGACCATGGTTCGGGCCGGACGCCGACGAGCTTGAGCTCCCAGGGAGCTCGTTCCGAGAAGCGCGCGTTCACGCCAGCGCAGTACGCGTCCGACGCGGCGCGTGCCTCGGCGCTCAGCTTCATCGCTTCCTCAGCGACGCCCGAGCTCCAATTCATTCGCCGAAAGAAGCGATCGACGTCGACCATCTCGTCGCTTCCGTCGAGCAGCTCGGCCGCTCTGCCTTGGCCTAGGATCCTCATGATCAGCATTTGCATGCCGCGGTCCATCGCGTGGCAGTAGCCCATGCCCCAATGGAGACCTTCGATGTCGTCGGCCGCGATCTGCGGGATGCCTGCTTCGTCTCGCGTCCAGCGGGCCGGGGCGGTGTTCGACGCGCTCATGACTAGAAACTGTCCTTGGCTTCACGAATCGCAGTGAACGAAGAAACCGGATCTCGACCGGCCGCGACCTTCGGCTCATCGAAACGGAGAAACGGATTGGTCGCAAGCTCTCGGTCGAGCCTTCCAGGCACCGTGAAGCCCCTGTTCTCTCGCGTCGCGACCGCCTCGGCGAGCGCCCGACCAACCTCTTCGTTGTCCGGCTCGATCGTCGTCGCGAACTGCAGGTTGTTCACGGTGTACTCGTGCCCGCACCAGATCTTCGTATCTGCCGGCAGCGAGCGGAGCTTCGTGAGCGACTGCGACATCATCTCCATCGTCCCTTCGAACACACGGCCGCAGCCCGCAATGAAGAGCGTGTCCCCGCTGAAGAGGTTGCCCTCGGTGATGAACGCGATCGCGCCAAGGGTGTGACCCGGTATCTCCATGACTTCTACTTCGGCGCCGCCGAAATCAAAAACGTCGCCGTCGGTGAGCGCAGCGGTCTGCCGGGGAATGCGCTCATTGTCGGCGTCATACTTAGAACCACGAACATGCTCGACCGGGCACTCTTCGATCAGCGGCTCGATTCCCCCGACGTGATCCCAGTGATGGTGCGTCAGCCAGATCTCGCTCAACGTCAGCTGAGCCTCTTTCACCGCACGCAGGACCGGGTCGGCCTCAGATGGGTCGACAACGGCGGCGCGACCGTTCCGGACGACCAGATAGGCGTAATTGTCGTTCAGGCATGGGACGGGGATCACTTTCATCGCGGTGACGATAGGCTCCCAAGCGGCCGCTGGCTACGGAGGGCGGAGGAAATAGCCTGATAGGCCGAAATCTATCGTGATACCCATCAAATCCGCGCACTTAGCCTTGGATCTTTCGTTGACAGTTCTATCGGCCACACATTACGGTCCGTCCAATTCTCTGAGGATAGGGGTAAGGAATGCGGGCAAGACTAGGGATATTCGTGGCGATCGTGTCGGTGCTTGGGCTGGGCTGTGAAGGCCAGAGCAGCGAGGCAGGATCTGCCGGAATCGAAATTACTTCGGATGGGGTTCGTGGAACCTGCGCGGAAGGAGTGACCTTCGAAGCGCGGGACCTCGACGGCGTCTATGACATCTCGACCTGGCTGAATGGGCTAGCTCTTCACTCGGTCGTGGACTCGGGTGCGCAGCTCGCCGAGCTCGATGGCTTCGCCGAGGCGAACGGCCAGGACACACAGCTGCTCGAGAACGATCGCGCGCTCTTGCTCGATTGCCACAGCACCTTGGAAGAACACTTCGGTGAGGACTCCGCTTACCTCGAGAGCTTCCTCGTTCGTTCGATCAGTCTCTGGGCGGAAACCCCGGACACCCTCGAGCTTCGTCGCAGCGTTCAAGGCGAAGAGGACCGCTCGTACACGAGCATCTGCAGCCTGCACAACAGCTACCAGTACGCGACACATGATGGTTGGTGGCACAGTCGCTGGGATTCGGATTCGACGAGCATCGCCAAGGTCGGCACCCGCGAAGGTTGCACGTACTCCTGGATCAACAGCAGCTGGACCTGCAGTGAGCCCGACCACAAGGACTACGTCTACCAGCGCGGCGAATGCTACGGAAACTGCGGCGCCGGCTGCCCAGGCGGTAACCAGCAGCTCACTTGGGACTGCCACGACCATGACCAGTGCGTTCGCAACGGTCACGCTCTTGCCTCGTTCTGGTGCAACGACGAGTTCGTGTCGGCGGCGGATGACGAGCTCTTCGCGCCATCTTGCTCGGGAACCTGAGACTCACCCTGGGGGCTTGGCTCCTGGTTGCTCCGCTCAGCTTCGGCTGCACGGAGCAACCCACGGCCGATCCCCAAGACGTGGTGACGGCGTTCTTTGGCGCCGTCGCGGGCGGCGACTGCCAAGAGGCACTCGCATGGCTCGACGGGGCAGCCAAAGCCCGGTTTGAACGAGAGCCGTGCGAGGAAGCGCTCGAGTCGCTGCAGCGAAAGCAGTTCGAGCGTGTGCTGAGCGCAGAGGTCGACGGCCGCGACGCGAAGGTGCAGCTGGTGCGAGTCCGTTTCGCCGGAGAGCGTGAGCCCGTGATCATCGGAGTGCGCCGAACGCGCAGAGGCCATAGAATCGTCTCCTTCTGATATGAGCTCAGGCAAGCGACGCTGGTTGTGGGTTGGAGCCGTCGCCCTCGTTGCGGCGGCGATTTGGTGGACGCGCTCCACGAACGAACGCCCGATCGCCGACTCGGCAGCGCCCGAGCCGAGCCATGCCGAACCAGCGACAGCGCCCCCCTCTCCTCCCGAACCCGAGCGGGCTCCCCCAGGGCCGACGCCAAGCGGCGACGACGAGGGCGAGCCTGTCGCGGTGCCCCTGCCTCGTGAAGAAGTAGAGCTTCCCGCCAAGCAGGCGTCAGACGCTGGCGTAGCCGACGCCGATCCCAGCACCCCCGAGGAGCGCAGAGATCGAATGCTCGGGGTGGTTCTTGAACAGCTCGATGAAGACCTGCGCGAGGCCAAAGAGGCCGGCGACGAGGAACGCGCTGCACGGATTCGAGTCCGGCGAGATCGGCTGAAGGAACAGCGCGGCGAGATCGGCGCGCAATGAGCGCGCGGCTAGCGGTCGGGCTCACACTGCTGCTAGCCTCCTGCGGCCCCTCGCCTCGCGAATCGGGAGCCGTAGAGGCGGCAATCGTGGACGGCGAACCAACCAGCCAGCTTGGCGCGGTGGTCGCGATCACACCCCGGCGCGTTCGCTGCGGAGAAGAGTCGACGATCTTGTGCAGCGGAACTTTGATCGCGCCCGACGCCGTCCTGAGCGCTGCGCACTGCTTCGATTCGATGCGGCCCGGCCTGGCCTACGAAGTGTTCGCGGGAGCCTCGGTCGGCCCCGATGCACGCGCGGTCGCCGTTGTCGAAGTGATCGCGGACCCGAGCTTTGATTCGGAGAGCAGGCAAAACGACGTGGCGATCCTCTGGCTCGCTCGACCACTCGAAAGCGTGCAGCCCGAGCCGCTACCGACGGCGAGTTCGCCCGTTCCCGAACTGGATGATCCCGTCACGCTCGCTGGATTTGGTGCTACCAGCGCGGGAGCTGCCCCTGACGGCCTGAAGAGGGTCGGCTTCGGTCGAATCGAGGACGTCCGCCCGGGCGTCGTCGCGGTGAGCCCGGACCCGTCGGTGAGCTGTGTAGGCGACAGCGGCGGCCCTCTCTTCTCCGAGACCGGCGAGCTGATCGGAGTCGCTTCCTCGGGCGATACCGGCTGCGCAGAGACCAGCGTCTACGCGTTGCTCGCGCCCGCAGTCGAAGGGTTCATCGAGCCCGTGCTCGCGATGGGACCGGTCGAGCGGCCAGTCGAAGTCGATGCCTGCCAGGGCAGCTGTTTCATAGACGCGGACTGCCCTGCTGGCTTCGTCTGCATCCCGGACGCGCTGAGCAGTGATTTCCGTTGCGCGCTTCCGGGACGAGAACCCGGGTCGCTCGGCCGAAGTTGTGACGAGGAGTCGGAATGCGGCACGGGCTTCTGTGCACAGAGTCCAATCGAATCGAGCTGCGAATGCTACGAGCCGTGCGCTTCGGCCCCTGAGAGCACGTCGAGCGGTGGCTGCTCAATCCGGAATGGCAGCCGCGATGGAGGGGCGGTCTGGCTGCTCGGCTTCTTGCTCTGGTTCCGAGCGCGATCGCGATCCTGAGCGCGAAGAAGTTCAGCTCTCGTCGTCGAACGGCCGGTTCGCCGTCCAGTCGAAGGTCCCATCATCACGCTCCCGGACGGCCTGCTTCCAGCCGACCTGCTCCGCGCGTTGCTTGAAGTTGAGCCCCTCGGGGGAGTGTCGCGTGATCCCATCGAAAACCGTCGCAAACATTTGCGTCTGATGCATGCCCATCGCCTCGACGGCCTGGTTGATGACCAGCTTCTGCATCATGAGCTGATTGACCGGGACTGTGGAGATCCGCTCCGCGAGCGCTTCGACCTCGGCGTCGAGCTGATCGGCCGGAACCGACTTGTGGACGAGCCCGATTCGCTCGGCTTCGCGGCCGTCGATCTTGTCGCCGGTGAACAGCATGCGCTTGGCCCGCTGCGGCCCGAGGCGATAGACCCACATGGCGGTGGTCGGACAGCCCCAGACCCGCACCGGCATGTATCCGATGCGCGCATCCTCGGCCATCACGATCAAGTCCGAACAAAGCGCGATGTCGGAACCACCCGCAACCGCGTGCCCGTGAACCTTGCAGATGACGGGCCGATGCGAACGCCAGATCGACATGAAGAGCTCGGTGTTGCGCATCATGAAGGCATAGTCTTTCATCGGGTCCCAGGGCATCTCCTGCGTTCCCGAAGCCGAACCGGAAGCCTCTGCGTAGTAGGCGAGATCGTAACCCGAGCAGAACCCTCGGCCCGCTCCCGACAAGACGATCACGTGGACCTTCTCATCGGCGTTGGCGCGCGCGACGCAGTCGGCGAGCTCGACAGGAAGCTCGTTGTCGATCGCGTTCATCACTTCTGGGCGGTTCAACGTGATGCGGCCAATGCGGCCGTCTCGTTCGTAGAGGACTCTCGGCATGACGTGCTCCGTGATGGGAAGTATACCTACGAAATGGATCCAAGATCTGCTGTCGAAAAAGGAATTCCGTTTGCGGGGCGCACCGAGGTCAAGGTTCTCGAGCTCGAGCCAGGCTACGTGAAGATGATGATGCCGCTCCAGCCCAACATCAATCATGTCGGGACGATGTACGCCGGAGCCCTCTTCACGCTTGCCGAGCTACCCGGCGGCGCGATCTTCCTGTCGACGTTCGACGCCAGCCAGTTCTATCCGTTGATCAAAGGCATGGAGATCAAGTTCGTAAAACCTGCGACGACAGACATCACCGTCGAGGTTCGTCTCAGCGTCGAGGAAGCGGAGAAGATCCAGGCGAAGGCGAACGAGCATGGAAAGGCAGACTACGATTGGGACTGCGAGCTCAAAGACGCAAACGGCGTAGTCGTCGCCGTCTCGTCCAATCGCTACCAGCTTCGTCGAATGAACCCGGCTGGTGCTTAGGGCGGACGAAAGGTTGCGCGCCCGTATTGCCGCGAACTTGAGTGCGCACGGCCGAAGCACCGAGTCGGATCCCGGGCTTCGACCAGCCGCAGTAGCGATGACCATCGTCAGCAACCCAGGAGGCGAGGCTTCGTTCGTGATCACCCGTAGGGTCGCCACTCTTCGCAACCACAGCGGTCAGTGGGCACTCCCAGGAGGCCGAATCGATGAAGGAGAGTCCGCCTCGGAAGCGGCCCTCCGAGAGCTCGACGAAGAAGTCGGACTGACGTGCCGACCGGACCAGGTCCTCGGCCTTCTCGACGACTACCCCACGCGCTCCGGGTTCCGAATCACGCCGGTCGTCGTATGGGCTGGCGGACAGGTCGTGCTCGAGCCCAACCCGAGAGAGGTCGCCGAAGCATACCGGATACCCATTGCGGGACTCGACGCGGACGGCATCCCGAAGCTCTTCGATACGGAGCACAGCGACCGCCAGGTCCTGTCTGTTCGCATTCTAGGTCAGGACATCTTCGCCCCGACCGCGGCGGTGATCTTCCAGTTTCGAGAAGTCGCCATCCACGGCCGGGACACGCGGGTCGCCCAGTATGACCAACCCCGCTTCGCCTGGCGCTAGGCCGCTCGAACGGAGCCGCTCACAGTGGAAGCCGACGGGCCCTCCTGGTGGGTCCTCTGCCATTCGTCGGCTTCCTGCGCGAAGCTCGTATTCGACATAGCGGGCAGGTTCTGCTCGCGCGCGAAGCGATCCATGTCGGGCGTTCGCATCGACATCGCGCGTAGGAGCCGAAGGAGCGCGCCCATCTTCCTCGCGGGTGATGGAATCGACTCAGGCCTTTCCGATACGTACCGGCGGCAGATCGTCTCGAAGTCCTCGGGCTCGCGACCGGTCAGCTCTTTGACCACGTCCGTAGGGGCGCCCAGTGCGAAGGCATCCTGCTGATAGTCCTTCAAGTAGAGCCGAACCTGGGAGATGTCGTACGCGGAATATCCAGCCACGGTCGCAGCTTTCACAAACATGTCGATCGAGGTCGGCGCGTACTTCACTTTGCGGCCCAGAACTTTGGCAAAGGTCGCGGTGATCTCTTGGGGTGCGAGAAGCTTCGGCCCGGTGGGGCGATATGTCTTGCCGATGTGTGGTGAGGGGTTCGCGAGCGTTGCAGCGACCACGGCGCCCATGTCTTCGTTGGACGGGGGCGCGTTGCGGCCCTCACCGAGAGCCATTGGAAACACGCCGAGCTGTGCGACGACGTCGAGCACGAGGAAGTAGGTCCAGGCGAACCATCCGGGGACAATCTGGACGACGTCGACGCTCGGCATCCACGGCGTGATCTGATCGGCGAGCCAAAGCTCTCGGGTGGCAAGCGACGGATGACCCGGGTGCACCAGCCACTGTGTGAGGGTGGTGACCGTTTCGAGCTTGGCTTCTTCGGCGGCAACTGCGAACGCCATCGACGCATGCAAGCCGTTGGGACCATGAGGCGCCACGAAGTACGCCCGCTGCACACCATCCATGGCGCGCCGAAGGTCTCGAACGTCGAAGAGGTTGCCGACGACGACGTCGGCGCCGAGCGCGCGAAGATGCTCGGAACGCCGATCTTCCTGGCGAACCATGGCCCGGACGGGGAAACCGGCCCGAAGCAGCTCATGGCTGGCGGGGCGGCCGGTGTTGCCGGCTCCGGAGGTGACGAGAACGGTGGGTTTGCTGTTGGACATGATGAAACTCCTGAAAATGCGTAGGTTTTTGTGAGTTGCTTTATTTAATAAAGTTATTACAATCAGAATGCAAGTGGTTTACTTTAGAAAATCAAGAAAGCCTGTGCGACAACCGCCAGCGATGGCTCAGCCCCGTCGCTATCGCCTCCTCTGCCCCATCGCCCGTGGGCTCGACCGCGTTGGCGATCGCTGGACGCTCCTCATCCTTCGCGACCTCCACGCCGGGCCGGCCCGATTCACGGAGCTGCAAACCCTTCCGGGGATCGCCTCGAACCTGCTCACGAATCGACTCCGCCAACTCGAAGGGGACGGCCTGATCCGCCGGCGCGACGCCGAGTACGGCACGACCGTGTACGAACTGACCGAGCTCGGCAGACGAACCGGGAACCTCTTGTTCGAGCTCGCGATGTTTGGCGCCGAGTTCCCGGCCGACGAAGACGTCAAGCGACCCGGCAACCTCCGAACGATAGCGGTCACCCTACGCGTTGCGTGTCAGAGAGTCGTGGAGCCGGATACGAACTTGAAGGCAGAGCTCATCGTCGATGGCGAGCCATTCTCGTTCACGGTCCAGTCAGGAGTCGTCGATGTGAGCAGCGGCAAACCGGCGAGCTCGGAGGCAACCCTGACCACCAGTTACGAACCGATGATCGCCGCGGCGGACGGAACGATGTCGCTCGCGGAGCTGGCGTCTCAGCACATGTCGATATCAGGCCCGAACCCAAACCAGGGACGAGCACTCTCCGATCTCTTGGCACGTGCAATGGTCTACATGACCGGCGCGAAAGCTAGCGCTCTACCGTAACGCCCTTGCAGAACGCGACCTGGTCTTTGATGCTGCCGGGCGGGAAGTGAAGTTTCCTTCGACCACCTCGAAGTCATCCGACTCCACGATTAGCTGCCCTTTTACATAACGGCTTTGGCATCGTGCCGCCGGTTTCGTCGAGCCTAGGACGAGCGCCAGGCGCGCCAAAGCTGTTGACCTGTTCCCGCGCGAGCCCCACAAACTCGATCTGGGCATGGCGAATCACCTCGAGCATGAGACTAGTCCGTACTTGCTCCAGCACGTCGACAACCCGGTCGACTGGTACCCATGGGGCGAAGAGGCAATGCGGCTCGCCGAAGCCCAAGACAAGCCGATCCTTCTGAGCATCGGTTACGCAGCCTGCCATTGGTGCCACGTGATGGCTCATGAATCATTCGAAGACGATGCGACGGCGGCACAAATGAACGCCGACTTCATCAACGTGAAGGTCGACCGCGAGGAGCGCCCGGATATCGACAGCATCTACATGCAAGCCGTCAACGCCATGATAGGTCGCGGCGGATGGCCGATGACGGTGTTTCTCACTCCGGATGGCAAGCCCTTCTATGCAGGGACGTACTTTCCCAACGAGCCGCGGCACGGAATGCCGAGCTTTCGGCAGATCCTCGCCGGCGTAGCGCAGGCCTGGGACCGCGACCGGGACAACGTACTCAGCAGCGCCGATGAAGTCTCCGGGCAGCTTCGGAAGCTCTCGGACGTCGATTTCGAAGCGCAGCCCCTGAACTCAGAGGTCTTCGTGGGCGCTCTGCGCGGACTCGGTCGAGGGTTCGACACCACTTGGGGCGGTTTCGGCGACGCGCCCAAGTTCCCGTCACCGATGACGATCGAGTTCCTGCTCCGCGAGTCGCTCCGAACTGGAAACGAGCAGGCGCTCGAAATGGCGGAGCTCACATTGCGCAAGATGGCAGCGGGCGGGATGTACGATCAAATCGGTGGTGGCTTCGCGCGCTACTCGGTCGACAACCGCTGGCTAGTTCCACACTTCGAAAAGATGCTCTACGACAACGCGCAGCTCGCGAGGGTGTACCTTCACGCCTGGCAGCTCACGGGCAACGAGCTCTACCGTCGTGTCTGTGAAGAAACACTCGACTACGTCTTGCTCGAAATGCGCCATGAAGCAGGAGGCTTTTACAGTAGTCAGGACGCCGACAGCGAAGGCGTGGAAGGCAAGTTCTACGTCTGGTCTGCGGACGAAATCAGGGGCGCGCTTGGCGAAGACGCCGATGCGTTCATGCGGATCTACGGCGTGTCGGACGAGGGGAATTGGGAGGGTCAGAGCATTCTGAACCTGCACCTCGACGCGAACGCCTTGGCCGAGCAGCTCGGAATCGATCCCGGTGTCCTCAACGCTCGCATGGCCGCCGCCCGCACCACGCTCTACGGCATCCGCAGCCAGCGAGTCTGGCCGGGTCTCGACGACAAAGTGCTGACTTCGTGGAACGGCCTGATGCTCGCGGCGCTCGCCGAGGCCGGTAGCGCGCTCGATCGGCCGGACTACGCGACGGCGGCACGGTCGAACGCCGAGTTTCTGCACCGAACGATGCGGCGCGAATCGGGTCGGCTCTACCGAACCTGGAAATCAGGCTCCGAGCCAAAGTACAACGCCTACCTCGAGGACTACGCCTACCTAGCCGAAGGCTCGCTGGCCCTGTACGAAGCGAGCTTCGACACGCGCTGGCTCGATTGGGCGCGCGAGCTCGCAGAGCTGATGCTCACGCACTTCAAGGACTCGGATAAGGGAGGGTTCTTCGATACGTCGGACGACCACGAGCGCTTGATCCACCGTCCCAAGGACCTCCAGGACAATGCTGTACCGAGCGGGAGCTCCGTTGCAGCCGGCGTGCTGCTGCGGCTGAGCTTGCTGACGGGCAACGGCGAGCTCTGGTCCGAAGCTGAGAGAAGCGTCCAAACGATGAGTCAGTTCATGAGGCAGTACCCGACCGGTTTCGCCCAGTGGCTCAACGCCGCTAGCTTCATCGTCGCTGAGCCACGGGAGATCGCGCTCGTCGGCCGCGATGAACAGATCGCGCCACTGCTCGCGGTCCTGCGCAAGGGGTACAGACCGTTCCAAGTCATGGCGGCCGGCGACGGCGGCGAAACCTCCGTGCCGCTGCTCGAGAACCGGCTTCGAGTCGACGGGGGCGGCACCGCGTACGTCTGCCGGCAGTTTCTCTGCCAGGCACCGGCGACGAACGCGGAAGACCTCGCCCGCCAATTGGGGTCCAGTTGACCCGGCGCGCGACCGTGCTGTTCGTGCTAGCTCTGGGGCTCGCGATGTCCTTTTCGGTCCTTCTCAGAAGCTCGAGCGCCTGGTCGGCACTGATATCCGCAGCCTATCCGGAGGTTCGCTGGGTCGAGCCCGCGACCCTCGAGCGCTGGATGAAAGAGCCCAGCTCTGTCGACTTGGTGCTCCTCGACGTCCGAAGCCCAGAAGAGCAAGCGACGAGTCAGCTGCCCAACGCACGCCGAGTCGACGCGGCTCGTCCGAACGTCTCCTCGCTCGGGATTCCAAGCGACTCGACCGTCGTGGTCTACTGCTCGGTCGGCCTGCGCAGCGCGGCCATCGTCGAAGAGCTGGAAACCGCGGGCGCCACGAACGTGTTCAACCTCGAAGGAGGGATCTTCGACTGGGCGAACCAGGACCGTCCGATGGTCCGCGGGAGCGAAACGGTCAACGAGGTACACCCATACAACCGTTTCTTCGGAATGCTGGTTCGCAAGGACCGACGGGCCGCATACTGAGTCGAGAACTGGTCGGAGTGCGCGCCAGCTCCTAGGGAGACGGTGGCTCGTCGATCACGACCGGGTTGCGCGCCGGGGCATCTGGAGTGCCCGTCGGCGGAGGCGGTTCGGGCGGCGCGCGGGGCTCGGAGGGTGTCGCGGGAGGCGCAGGATCCGGTTCTGGAGCTGCCGGGCTTGGCGCGTCGGGCGCGGACGCCGACGGGAAATCGGGGACGGTCCAATCAATTCCGTCGTCGGGCTCGAGCGCTGGCGTCGGCGCAGGGGCGGGAGCAGGCGTCGGCGCAGGGGCAGGCGACAGCGCAGGCGCGGGCCTCTTCTTCTTCGCGCGTTTCTTCTTCGGTTTCGGTTTCGGCGCAGGGACCGGAGGCGCTTCCTCGACCTGCTCCTCCTCGACCACCGGCGGCTCAGGCTCGACCTCTTCCAGCACAGGCGTCTCATCGAGCAGTACGTCGGTCCCTACATCGGCCACCGCTGCGTCGACCGCTGGCGTTGCCGCGACGGCATTCGGAACAGGCTCGACTACCGGTTCCGCGGCGACCGCGCGGGGCTCGCGATGCGTCCACCAGTTGCCAGCCACGACTCCGGCGAAGAGAAGAGCCATTAGGGCGAGAGCCGCCCAGAGCCAGCCATACTTGCGCTTCTTTCGCTCCGGCACGGCCGCCAAGTCGTGGGAGGTCGTCCCAAACGGCTTGGGCGCCGCGGAGAGCAGTGCGTCGTCGTCCGGATCGCGCGCTACGGGGACGGCCTGGGTAGCAGCCAGTGGCGATGCGGAGGAGCTAGGGGGCGCGCTCGCTCCAAGAAGGTCGGATAGGTAGGAGCCCGGCGCAGCCAGATCCTCACCCCAGATGGTGCCGAACAGCAGCGCCCGCGCATCGTTGAGCAAGCCGGCATTGCCGGCCGCCTCCGCAAGCGAGTCGAGGAACTCCGCCAGCGACTGCTGGCGCGCGTCGTGATCCTTGCTCAGCGCGCGCATCAC
>JBLYYU010000106.1:0-2770 GCA_048550275.1 Polyangiales bacterium | reverse complement strand
CGGAAGATAGCGGGGACGACGCGGCGGCCAGCGATGGCGATGCCGCCATGGAAGAGGCCAGCGAAGTCATGTCGGCACCGCCGACGGTCTCTCCAGACGCACCGTCCGAGCCGCATATGGGCGAGGCACCGTCGCCGAACCAGCCGCAGCCGGTCGTTCCCGACGATAGCGCCAGCAGCCACTCGATGGCTCCGGCCAGTGATGACGGGATGTCGTCGCAGCCGCAGCCCGTCTACCCGGATGGCGAACCGGGCAGCGCCTCCATGGCGCCGGCCGGGGGCGATGGTCCGTCGAACCAGCCGCAGCCGGTTTATCCCGACGGAGCGCCGGACGGGCTCTAGACCAAAGCAAACTGGATTTGAGAAAGGGCCTCTATTGAAGGGGCCCTTTTTCTTTGGGCGCTTCGACATGACCGATAATTCATTTGGTCGCACCGCCCGCCATGCTAGCTTTTGCCGAGTTTTTCGCGCCTTTGGTCCTTCTTCGCGCCCGCGCGTTCTTGGGGGCCAATCCCTCAAACATGAAGCTTTCTTCTGCGCCCATGATCGTACGACGCCTAACCTTTGCCGCCCTCCTCACCGCTCTTGTGCTCAGCTCGGCCACCGCCGAAGAGAGCGCAAAACATCACGCGCTGTCCTTGATCGGCGAGCCGAAGTACAAGGCCGGCTTCACGCATTTCGACTTTGTGAATCCCGACGCCCCCAAAGGCGGCACGGTGCGCTTGCCCTCGATCGGGGGCTTCGACAGCTTGAACCCAGTGCTTTATCGCGGCGAGAAAGCAGCTGGATTGCAGCTCGTTTACGAGAGCCTGATGCATGACAGCATCGACGAGCCGTCGACCTCCTACGGGCTCATCGCCGAATGGGCGAGCTACCCTGAAGACTACTCTTCGGTGACCTTCAAGCTGCGCGATGACGCGCGCTGGCACGACGGAGAGCCGATCACGCCGGACGACGTCATCTACAGCCTGGAGATCAACAAGACCGCCAATCCGCGGATGGGCCTCTACTACAAGAACGTGTCCCGCGCGGAGAAGACCGGCGACAACGAGGTGACGTTCTACTTCGACACCAAAGGCAACCGCGAGCTGCCGATGATCATGGGGCAGCTCACCATCCTGCCGAAGCACTGGTGGACGGGCAAAGATGGAAGCGGCGCAGCGCGCGATCCGATGAAGACGACGATGGAGCCGCCGCTCGGCTCAGGCCCTTACCGCATCGGGACCGTGAGTCCGGGACGCTCCATTTCGTACGAACGCGTGGACGACTATTGGGGCAAGGACCTGCCCGTGAACAAAGGGCAGTGGAACTACGACGAGGTGCGCTTTGAGTCCTATCGCGATCAGACGGTCGCGTTTGAAAGCTTCAAGGCCGGCAATCTCGACTACTGGACGGAGTCGAGCGCCAAGAACTGGGCGACGGCCTACGACTTTCCCGCGCTTCGCGACGGAGAGGTCAAGCGCGAAGAGGTCAAGATCAAGCGCACGATGCCAATGCAGGCCTTCGTGATGAATTTGCGCCGGCCGCAATTCCAGGACCGGCGCGTGCGGCAGGCGCTGAACCTCGCCTTCGATTTCGAGTGGGCCAACAAGAACCTCTTTTACGACCAGTACGAGCGCGTCGGCAGTTACTTCCAAAACTCCGAACTCGCGGCGCCTTCCGAACTCCCGGCCGGCCGGGAACTGGAGATCCTCGAAGAGGTGAAAGGCGAAGTCCCGGAGGAAGTCTTCACCAAGGTTCACAAGAACCCGGTGAACGAGGACCGCAACAGCATGCGCAAAAATTTGCGCCAGGCGGTGATGCTCCTGAAGGATGCCGGCTGGCAGGTGAAGGACGGCGTCCTTGTCAACACCGAGACAGGCGAGAAGATGACGATCGAATTTCTGCTGGTGTCGCCCCTGTTCCAACGGATCGTGCAGCCCTACATGCGCAACCTCGAACGGCTCGGCATTAAGAGCACGCTTCGCCTCGTGGACTCCGCGCAGTACACACGCCGGCTCAACGGCTACGACTACGACATCGTCGTCGGTAACTTTGCTCAATCGGACTCGCCTGGAAACGAGCAGCGCGATTTCTGGGGCTCGGAGGCCGCGGACCGCGACGGCAGCAGGAACCTGATCGGCATCAAGGACCCGGCTATCGACAAGCTCATCGACCGCGTCATCTTCGCTAAGGACCGGGCGGAGCTGGTCGCGGCAACGCGCGCACTCGACCGCGTGCTGTTGTGGCACGACTTCGTGGTGCCGCAGTGGTTCTCGCCCAATGTGCGTATCGCCTATTGGAACCGTTACGACCAACCTAAAAAACTTCCCGGGCTGACGCCGGGCTTCCTGCAGGTGTGGTGGTACGACAAGACCAAGGCCGAGGAACTCGCGGAGCCATCGAAGTCCTGATGGCGATGGCGCGCGCCAAGTCCTCTCTTATCGTCGCCGCTCTCGCGCTGGCGCTCGGGACCAGCGCCGTCACCGCAGCCCAACGCAACCACGGCCTTTCGGCCTTCGGCGATCTCGCGCTACCGCAAGACTTCAAGCACCTCGCCTACGCCGATCCAGAGGCGCCGAAAGGCGGCATGCTCGTTCTGATCGGTTGGGGCGGCGTGACCACGTTCAACAATCTGAACAACTACATTCTCAAGGGCGACGCGGCGCAGGGCCTGGACTTGTTGTTCGATTCGCTCATGACCCGTGCGATGGACGAGCCCGACGCGGTTTACGGGCTCGTCGCAGAAAGTGCCGAGGTCGCCGATGACGGCATGTCGGTCACGTTCTACT
>JBLYYU010000105.1:0-16000 GCA_048550275.1 Polyangiales bacterium | reverse complement strand
TCGATGTTCCTGTTGCTCGTCCTGCTCTGGGGCGGCGAGCTCGCTCGCTGGAGCTGGGTGAAGTACGCGAGTATCGCTTCGATCAACGGCGGCCGCCGCGAGTTCCTCGCGCAACTGCTCGCAGGAGGCGCGGGTGCATTCGGGCTCGCGCTTTCGGGCTGGGGTGTTTGGTCCGCCGTTCGTCCGGTCGAGGTGAAGCGCGTCGGCGTCCGACTAGCAAAGCTTCCCGCTTCGCTCAGCGGGCTTCGCCTCGTTCAGCTCACCGACATGCACGTGGGCCTGACCATCGGCCGTGACTTCGTCGAGGACGTCGTGCGAAAGGTCAACGCACTGGAACCAGACATCGTGGCTATCACGGGCGACCTGATCGACGGCTCGGTGCAGGACCTCGGGCCCGCCGTTGCACCACTCGGAGAGATTCGCGCGAAGCTCGGCACGTTCTTCGTGACTGGCAATCACGAGTATTACTCGGGCGCCGACTCCTGGCTGACTTTCCTTGGAAGCCTGGGAATCAAGGCCTTGCGAAACGAGCGCGTGGAGCTGGAGATGAACGGTGAGTCAATCCAAGTCGCCGGGGTCGACGATTGGACAGCGCACCAGTTCGGAAACGGTCACGGATCCGACATGGAACGCGCCATGCGGGGGCGGGATTCGAGCAAGCCGGTCGTCTTGCTCGCCCACCAACCGATTCACTTCGACCAGGCGCGCGAGCACGGCGTCGACCTGCAGATTTCCGGCCACACGCACGGTGGCCAGATCTTCCCCTTCGGCTTCCTGACTCGCCTCGCGCAACCGTTCGTCTCGGGCCTGCACCGTCGCGGTGAATCTCAGATCTACGTCAGCTCGGGCACCGGCTACTGGGGGCCCCCGATGCGCATCGCCGCGCCCGCCGAGATCACTCTCATCGAGCTCGACGCCGAAGCGGTGGCTTGAACCGACTCAGCTAGAGCACCGATCGAAGTGCCGGCTCGATGCTGGTGTGCTCCCAACGAAAACCGTGTTCGTGCAGTGCAGTCGGGGCAACGCGGCACCCGCCGATGAGCATTTCGTCCGCCATGTCCGAGCCGGCGGCGAGCCGAAGAGCGAACCTCGGAACGGGCAACACGGCGGGGCGCTTGAGGACGCGTCCCAGCGCAGCCGTGAAGTCTCCATTGGTGACCGGCGTAGGCGAAACGAAATTCACTGGCCCGTCGAGCTCGTCGCAGCTCAGCGCGAAGAGGAGTGCCGACACCAAGTCCTCGAGGGTGATCCAGCTCATGTACTGACTGCCGTCGCCGATGCGGCCGCCCAAACCGAGCAGAAACGGCACTTTCATTTTCGCCAGCGCCCCACCCTCCGCGGCGAGCACGACGCCGATCCGGGGATGTACGACTCGAATCCCGGCGTCCCGGGCGGGAGCTGCAGCCGCTTCCCAGTCCGCGCAAACCGACGCCAAGAAACCGGAACCCTGACTCGCCGACTCGTCGAGCACCTCATCCCCGCGTGTCCCATAAAACCCAATCGCAGACGCGGAAACGAACACACGGGGCTGTGGATCAAGCTCCGCTATGGTCGAGGCGAGAAGCTCGGTACCTCGAACCCGACTGCTTCGGATCCTCTCCTTCTTTGCCTCGGTCCATCGGCCGGATGCCACATTGTCGCCGGCGAGGTGAATGACCCCGGTCACGCCCTGAAGCCCATCGCGGTCGATCGTACCCGCCGAAGGATCCCAACGGACCTCCGCTTCGGACCGCGGCTCGCGCCGGACCAGGCGGAGGGCGTCGAATCCGTTTCGCTCGAGGGCCGGAACGAGCTCGCTTCCCACGAGCCCAGAGGCCCCGGTAACGGCAATTTTCTCGCGCTCGGCCATCGAAATGAAGCCTGGAGCAGGGAGACGGCGATGCAAGCGGGTTTTCCACATGGCCGGCAGGCTCAACAGTCGCTATGGTCCAGCACTTTGCGAATCCTTTTCATCGCCCCTCAAGCTTTCACCTCGACTCGAGACGCCAAGGACGTGGGCGCCCTAGCCAAAGTGATGCGCCGCGCCGACCATGCGGTGGACCTCGTGTCCCCGCTCTACGGACACGTCGACACCGCGAAGCTCGCGCTGGCTAGACGCCTCACCAAGCTCGAAGTCGAGCTCGGCGGCAGAGACTGGGCTTGCGAGCTCTACACCGGCCGGAATCCGGACGGCGTGGGCCTGACGTTCATCGGAAACGAAGAGGTCCTCTTGTCAGCGGATTCTCTGACCGGCGACGGCGGACAACTCGATGCATCGCGGGTCGGCCTCTTTGCGGGCGCGGTGACCGAGCTCGTTCGGCAGAACGCAAGCGACTACGACGTCGTCCATGCGCACGGCTGGGCCGCTGGCGCCGTGGTGGCGCGTCTGCGCGCGGAGCTTCCAGACCTGCCGACCGTGCTGACGGTCTACGACGCTTCCGAGCAGGGCCGCTTCGATGCTGCCGATGCTGACTGGCTGGGTCTCGGAGAGGCCGCTCGAGACGGTAAGGGAATCTCCGTCTTGAAAGCAGGCCTCCTGGCTGCCGATCAGGTGACCACTCTCTCGCCGAACTACGCGCACCGCTTGCAGCGCCCGGACAGCGACGAGCCGCTGGCCGAGGTCTTTCGCGAGGTCGGGGCCAAGCTCCACGGCGTGCGTCACGGAGTCGACCCCGCGCATTGGAATCCCGCAACCGATGGGCACTTGCCTGCTCGCTTCGACCCGTTCGACTTGGAAGGCAAGGACAAGTGCAAGGCTGAGCTCCAGCACGATCTCACCCTGCCTGTGCGAAGCGACGTGCCTCTGTTCGGCGTGCTCGGGCACGTAGACGACGAAGGCATGGCCATGCTCGCGAAGATCGGGCCGGACTTCCTTCGAAACGACGTCCAACTGGTCGTCCAGCTCGATGGCCGGGGGGAGCTAATCGCCATCTACGAGGAGCTCTGGGACCAGTGGCCGGACCGAATCCAGATCAGGACCGGTGACGACGAAGCATTTCGACATGCTTTGATCGGCGCAGCAGACTTCATGATCGTCCCAGACAGCGACGCACCGGCGGACAACGTCCAAATGCGGGCACAGCGCTACGGCGCGCTGCCCATCGTTCATAGGGAAGGCAGCCTGGCCGACGAAGTAGTCGATTGCGAGGCGTCGCTGAAGACAGGCTCGGGGCTCCTCTACGACGAGCAGACGACTCGCTCGCTGCTCGCGGCTCTTCAACGGGCCGCTGCTGTATTCGCGAGCACCAAGGCGTTCCGAGAGCTCCAAGGCCGGGTCATGCGGCTCGACCACTCCTGGGAGCGAACGACGCGGCTCTACGAACGCGCCTACCGCGACGCCATCGCTGCACACGCAAGCTAAGTCGGCGGCTCGATCTTGAGGGGCTGCTTAGGCAGCTTTGCGTCGCTCGGACGCAGATAGTGAGGCTCGAGCGAATCCAGGTCGGATGCGCCTTGAACTCGATAGGCGTATCGGATTTCAGCAGCGATCGATTGAGCTGTCGGTGCTTCGAGGTTTCTCTGCGCGTCGTCGAGCCGGATGCCGAGCGTCTCTTCGATCAGCTCCGCGTGAGCCGCAACGCCCTCCCCGCCGACACGCAGGGGTTCGTCTCCCGCGGCACGTCGAATGCTCTCGAAGACCCTGTCCGGCGAGCCGAACAGCGGAGCGGCCAACTCTTCGACGCCCTCCTCCCCGATCCGATAGGCCGCGGCGAAGACGTCACCGCGATACGCATTCATCACCGGCACGCGAACCACCGATGGACCCGCGTCGATCGCGCGGGCGAGAACCCGAAGCGAACTGACCCCGACAATCGGCAGCCCCAAGCCAAAGGCGAGCCCCTTGGCCGTGCCTAGCCCGACCCTCAAGCTCGTGAATCGACCGGGACCGATGTCGACGCCGATCAGCGAGAGCTCCTCGCGGGAAGCGCCGACCTCGGCAAGCGCCGATTCGATGTGCCCGAAAAGGTTTTCCCCATGGCGCCCTTTGGAATGCCAGCGCACCGACGCTGTAACGCCGTCATCTCGAACGACCACGACGGTGCCGTATTCGGTTGCGGTATCGATGCAGAGAGTCGTCATGGGCTCGCTTGACGCATGCCTAACCGCAGACTAGCGTCCGCGCCAGTGAAGTGCCCCGCTCGGGCTGTTTGCCGGTAGTCCCGCACGAATGAGCAGACCAAAACAGACAGCGGCTTCGAAGGGGGCAAAGAAGGGCGACGGCTGGAAGTCGAACCTGCTGACGATCGGCGGCGCACTCGTGCTGGCGCTCTTCATCCGCATCACTCTGTTCGAAGCATTCGCCATTGACGGGCCGTCGATGGAGCCGACCCTGCTCGACGGTGATCGAGTGGTAGTCGCCAAGTACCCGTTCGGGCTCTTTCTCCCCTTCACGCACGAAGCGATGTGGAACTGGGGCGGCCCGGAGCCGGGAGACGTGATCATTCTCCATAGCCCGGCCGACAACGAGGACATCGTGAAGCGCGTCATCGGCGTCGGGGGCGACGAGATCCTGATCCGGGACGGAAAAATCTCGCGGAATGGCGAGGTCCTCCACACCACCGACCTCGGCCCCTGCCCTCAAGAGGAGCAGAAGAACCTAGACCCGACGTGCAGGGTCTACCAGGAGTTGCTCGAACAAGAGCCGCACCGGATCAGCCATTCAAAACACGACTTCCCGCTGGACCGGCCGGCGGTGAACGTCCCCGAGGGCCATGTCTACGTGCTCGGGGATCATCGCGACAGCTCGAACGACAGCCGCAATCCTCTCGTCGGCGCAGTCTCGGACTCACGGATAAAGGGCAAGGCCCTGTTCATTTACATGTCGTGGAAAAACACCCGGGCTTCGCTCTGGGAGCGGGTTCGATGGTCGCGCGTAGGCAGCAGCGTCGACTAAGCGCGCTCCCCCACGTAGGCTAGCCGAATGAGCGACCTCAAGGGCGAGATCCTCGAGCGGATGCGCGACGAGCTTGGCGCGATCGACAAAGACGCTCCGGAGGCGGTCGCGCTGCTCTACCCGAGCCCCTACCGGGTCGGAATGTCGTCGCTTGGGTACCAGACCATCTATCGCTCGATCAATGAAACCGACGGGCGGGCCGCGCACCGGGCGTTTCTGCCTGACGACATCGATGTCTGGCGGAAATCCCGAACGCCACTCGTGACGTACGAGCAACTTCGGCCCATCTCGGACTACCCGGTCATCGCGCTCTCAGTGGCGTACGAAACCGAGCTCGCCGGGCTGATTCAATGCCTGGAGCTCTCCGGGATTCCTCCGCTCGCCGAGGAACGAACCGCGCAGCACCCCTTCATCCTCGCCGGTGGGCCGCTGACCTTCAGCAATCCGCTTCCGCTCGCGCCATTCGTGGACGCGATCGTCATGGGCGAGGCGGACCAGTCCGTCCACGAGGCGCTTGGGGACATTTTCGGATCGGATTCCAAGGATAGCGCCATGCGCGCTCTCGCGGCGCGGCCTCATGTCTTCGTGCCGAGCGTGCACGGCGACATCATGCCGCCGATCGACAAGGCCGATACCGACACCCTGCCCGCGTTCTCGCAGATCATCACGCCGCACACCGAGCTTCGAAACATGTTCCTGGTCGAGCCGGAGCGTGGCTGTCACCGGGGCTGCACGTATTGCGTGATGCGACGCTCGACGAACGACGGGATGCGGATCGTGAAGCCGGAACGAATCCTGTCACTGGTCCCCGATGCAGCGAGGCGCGTTGGCCTCGTGGGCGCCGCCACCACAGACCACCCGAATATCGCCGAGATCGTGAATTCTCTAGCTGATTCGGGACGAGAGGTGGGGCTCTCCTCGCTCCGGGCGGATCGACTGGACGACGAGCTCGTCGCTGCCCTGAGCCGCGGGGGCCATCGTATCCTCACCACGGCAAGCGACGGGGCCAGCCAACGCATGCGGGACATCATCCAGCGCCGCACCACCGAGGAGCAGTTGCGACAGGCCGCCAAGCTGGCGCGCCGCCACGGGATGAAGCGCCTCAAGCTCTACGTGATGGTCGGCGTGCCCGATGAAACCGACGCAGACATCGACGAGCTCATCGAGTTCAGCACGGAGCTGTCGTCGCTCATTCCGATTTCGCTCGGAGTCGCACCCTTTGTCGCAAAGCGAAACACGCCGCTCGACGGTGCGCCCTTCGCAGGCATGCCCCTGGTCGAAGCAAGGCTCCGCCGCCTACGGCGCGGGGTGCGGGGCCGCGTCGATGTTCGTGCGACGAGCGCCCGCTGGGCCTGGGTCGAGTACGTGCTGGCGCAGGGCGGAAGAGCAGAGGGGCGGGCCGTGCTCGATGCCGTGCACGCCGGAGGCCGTTTCACGCACTGGAAGCGCGCGTTTGACGCACTGGCCGAGAGCCGACCACGACGCTTGTTGGTTCGCCCGGGCGACCGCTTAGGTCGCGCAACGGCGGGTTAGCCGACCAGGCTGGAAGCCGCCGAGACAGCCCAGTCGAGGTAGCGGCCCGGCGTCACTCCCATCTTGATGACGTAGTAGCCGGCCAGAACCAGGGCGACGGTCACGTAGATCGACTGCATCGGCACCGCGATCGGCTGGTCCTCTTCCGGCTCGCGCATGTAGAGGTAGACGATGACCTTGAGGTAGTAGTAGGCGCCGACGGCGCTGGCGAGGACGCCGAGAACCGCGAGCCAGACCATCGGCCCGCCCGCCTTCACGGCCGCGCTGAATACGTAGTACTTGCCGAAGAAGCCTGCGGTCGGGGGCATCCCCAAAAGAGAGAGCACGCCGATCACGAATGGGAAGGCCGCCAAGGGGTGCCGGCGGCCGGCGCCCGCGAGGTCGTCGTAGCTCACCGCTTCCTTACCCTTCGAACCCATCAAAATGAGAGAGCCGAAAGCGAGCACGTTCGAAACCGTGTACGCGGCGATGTAGTAGAGCACCGAGCTGACGGCGAAGGACCCGACCTCGTGCACCGCGGCGACGCCGACCAAAATGTAGCCGGCATGCGCGACCGACGAGTAGGCGAGCATTCGCTTGACGCTCGTCTGCGCCAACGCGGCGAAATTGCCGTAGAGCATCGTCACGATGGCGAGCAGGATGATGACGGCGGTCCAGCCCGTGTAGAGGCCCATGCTCGCCGGATCGCCGAAGGCGCCGACCAAGACCCGCAGCAGAACGGCCACGGCCGCGGCTTTCACGCCGACGGACATGAAGGTGGTGACCGGAGTCGCCGCGCCCTCGTACGAATCGGGCACCCACATGTGGAACGGCACGGCGCCAAGCTTGAAGGCGAGGCCGACGATCAGCATGACCAGGGCAAGGATGGCAAGAGTCGCGTCGGCTTGCCCGGCCGCGACGACCTCTCGAATTCCGGCCAGGTCGGTGTGTCCGGTCGCGCCGTACAGAAGCGCGCTGCCGAAAAGAAGTATGGCCGCAGCGAAAGACCCGAGGAGGAAGTACTTGACCGCACCCTCGACGGCGCGGGCGCTCGTTCGACGGTAGGCGACCAGGGCGTACGCACCGAGCGACATCGTCTCGAGGCCGAGGAATATGCTGAGAAGATCGACGGCGCGAGCGAGAACCATGGCGCCGAAGGCAGTGAAGATGACGAGTACGTAGAACTCGCCGCGTTCGAAGTCGTGCTCACGGAGGTAGCCGCCCGCGAGCAGCACCGAGAGCCCGGCGCCGACGCAAATGACCAAGTCGAAGAACAATCCGAGGCGATCGACCGCGAGATACCTGGTGATGAGCTCCGGGGCCGCCGGGACTTCTGCCCCGATCAGCAAGGAGCCGGCCAGCACTGCGCCCGCGAAGAGCGAGGCGGCCGTCACCAGCGCCAGCTCGGAGCGCTCACTGCTGAAGGCGTCGACCATCATGATCGCGAGGCCCGCTCCGACCAGCAAAATGAGAGGGGAGATGCCCATGAGCCCAGTCATCGCGGCACCTCCTCGCCTGCGGGCTCGGCCATCGCGAGGCCACGCGAGGCCTCGAGCTTCAGTCTCAGCTCATCGATGTCGACCAGGTGTGGCTCGGTGGTGCGGCGGCCCTCGTAGTATCGAACCGTGAAGTCCGACACGAACGAGTCGACGGCCGGGTTCATCTTGTCGAGAAAGAACTTCGGGTAGAGACCGATCCAGAAGACCATGACGAGGAGCGGAAGCAGCGAGACGACTTCTCGCCGGTTGAGGTCGCTCAGGGACTCGTTTTCCGGATGCACGATTTTGCCCCAGAAGATTCGGAGCACGGCGTGCAGCATGTACACGGCCGCGAAGATGACGCCGGTCGCTGCGAGCAGCGTCATGACGAACCAGGCCGAGCCGAAGCCGATCGACGAGCGGGAGAAGAAGGAGCCGGCCAGGATCATGAACTCACCGACGAAGCCGTTGGTGCCGGGAAGGCCGATCGAGCTCATCGTGATGATTACGAAGAACAGCGTGTACCAGGGCATGACCTTCGCTAGCCCGCCGAAGTCATCGAGAAGGCGGGAATGCCGGCGATCGTAGATGGCCCCGACCAAAAGAAAGAGCGCGCCGGTCGAGATGCCGTGGTTGATCATCTGGAGAATGGCGCCCGAGATGCCGTGGCGGTTCATCGCGAAGAGGCCGAGCAAGATGAAGCCCATGTGGCTAACCGAGCTGTACGCGACGAGCTTCTTCAAGTCGCGCTGCACCCAGGCCGCATAGGCGCCGTAGATGATCCCGACGACGCCGAGACCCGCGAGCGCGGGGCCAAAGACCTGGCTTGCCACCGGGAAGAGCGGCATCGCGAAACGGATGAAGCCGTAGATCCCGAGCTTCAAGAGGACCGCTGCGAGAATGACGGAACCGCCCGTCGGCGCCTGAACGTGCGCGTCCGGCAACCAGGTGTGGAACGGGAACATCGGAACTTTGATCGCGAATGCCAGGGCGAAAGCGGCGAACAAGAGATACTGTGGGAGCGCTGGCAGCACCATGCTCGAGAGCTCTTGGAGGTCGAAGCTGTAGTGCCCGGCGAGCTGCTCGTAGCTCGAGACCAAGTACAGAATGGCGACCAGCATCAAAAGGCTGCCGACCATCGTGTAGATGAAGAACTTCACGGCGGCGTAGACGCGGTCCTTGCCGCCCCAGACGCCGATGATCAGGTACATCGGCACGAGCATCAGCTCCCAGAACACGTAGAACAGGAAGAGATCGAGCGCGACGAAAGCGCCGAGCATCCCGAGCTCGAGCAGCAGGAACGAGAACGCGTACTCCTTGATGCGCGTCGCGATGCTACCCCAGGATGCGTAGAGCGCGATCGGCGAGAGCAGCGTGGTCAGGATCACGAGCCAGAGCGAGATTCCGTCGATCCCGACCTTGTACGAGATCCCGAAAGACTCCACCCAGCTCACCTGCTCGACGAAGTGGTACCCGGCGTCGGAATAGTCCGCGAGCAGCAGGCGAATGCTGATGATGAATTCGAGCAGCATGGCGCCGATCGAGAAGCGCTTGATCGCGCTTTCCCAGGCGCGCGGCATCAACAAGACGATCAGGGCGCTGACCGCAGGCAAGGCGAGGAGCCAGCTGAGGTAGTGGGTGGTCATCGAGCCACCCCGCGATGCGAGCGCCCGAGCGATGCCTGGGCGGGTTCTTCGTCGATGGCGAACGGCAGAGTGATTTCCCGGGTCGCGCTGCGAGTGTTCCCGAACGCGTTTCGGACCTCGACCGTCGCTTCCACTATCGGGCGTGTGAAGACGCGCGCCGGGCCCAGGCGGCCGTCGCGGCCGGACGCGAGGCGCAGCTCTTTCTTGCCTGAGAGCAGCGTGGGCGGGTCAGGTCGGCGGAACAGCAGGTCGTCGCCATCGCGACGGACCTCGAAGCCGATGTCGTTCCGGGACAAGGTCGCCAAGGGTGCGATCTCTTCGATGGGCAGTGGCATCCAGTCTTCACCGACATCGAGGCGTCGTTCTACGCCTGTGCGCGCATGGCGGATGAACACGGCCGCACCGACGACATCGTCCTCGCCGTACTCGAAGCTCGTCCCGGGCGTGCCCTCCCAGCCGGTTTCGAACTCGCCATCGGAGTTCGCATCCCAGCGGTATTCGTAGCCGAGGCCTGGCGCCGTCGTCAGTTCCACGTTGCGGCCCTCGAACTCGACCTCGATATCCGAGTGCGGTGTCCAGAAGAATGCGAGCACGGCTGCGACGCCAAGCACCATCACGGCGCCGTACATCTGGACGACCCCGTTCTGCATTCGGGCGAGCACCCGACCGGTCTCGCGAACCTTGAAGCTCGGCCACTTGGTCATTATCGCGTCGACGAAAGTCATGTCGGCGGCGCCCGCGACGGTGGCGACCTTCTTGATTGGGTTCACGATGATCGCGGCGTAGAGCTCGTCAACGCGCCACTTGTCGAACGCGAGCTCAAAGAGGCGCTTGGGCATCTTCTCGCTCAGCGCGTCGGTGCTCTTGTTGCGATAGAGCAACCAGGCAGCGCTGATCCCGATCGCCATGGCCCCGAACGCCAGGCCGGAGGCCAAATTCACGATGTGCATCTCTTCGGGAACCGGCTGGCCCGCGACCGAGCTGTGCATCCAGTGGCTCCACCAGCTCGGGAGGTGCTTGCCGGTGATCGGCATCACGTGCGGCAGCCCGAGGAAGCCAACGACCAGCGCACCGGCGCCGAGCACCACGAGGGGAATCGTCATACTAGGCGGCGACTCGTGCGGGTGCGCGTCGTAGGGGTGATCCCCCGACTGATCGGCGCTTCGGTATTCCCCGGTGAATGTCAGGAAGTAGAGCCGGAACATGTAGAAGGCGGTCATCACGGCCGCGAGGGTCAGCCCGATCAGGGTGAACCAGCCGACCGAGGTCATCAGCGCGTCGTCGGGGCGGTAGATTTGCGCCGCCGCTCCGAGCAGAATCTCATCCTTCGAGAAGAACCCGCTCGTCAACGGGAAGCCGGCGATCGCAAGGCAGCTTGCGAGGAACGTCCAACGGGTGATCGGCAAGACCTTCTTCAGGCCTCCGAGCTTGAAGATGTCCGCGTCGCCGTGGGCGTGCACCGCGTGCATCACCGAGCCGGCGCCGAGGAAGAGGCAGGCCTTGAAGAAGGCGTGCGTGAAGACGTGGAAGAATCCCGCGGCGAAAAAGCCGACGCCGACCGCCGCAAACATGAAGCCGAGCTGGCTCACCGTGGAGTAGGCGAGGATCTTCTTCATTTCGCGCTGAACGACGGCGATCGACGCGGCGAGGAGCGCGGTGAGCGTCCCTGTGACCGCAATGACCGACATGGCGACGTCGGAGGTGATGAAGAGCGGAGAGAGCCGGCAGCAGAGGTACACGCCCGCCGTGACCATGGTGGCGGCGTGAATGAGCGCAGAGACGGGCGTTGGGCCGGCCATGGCATCCGGGAGCCAAACGTAGAGTGGGATCTGCGCGCTCTTGCCGGTGCAGCCGAGGAAGAGGAAGAGGCAGGCGACGGTCGCGAGGCTCGGCATCACGCCCAGAATTCCGTAGGGAAAGTCGGGGCGGAACTGGCCAGCCATGGCCGCATCGTTGATCTGGGCGAACTCGAAGGAGCCGGCGACGCCGACCAGGATGAACATCCCCACGAGGACGCCGAAGTCGCCGATGCGATTGACGACGAACGCCTTACGGCCCGCCGCGGCATAGACTCGGTTCTCGTACCAGAAGCCGATCAGCAGGTACGAACAGAGGCCGACACCTTCCCAGCCCACGAACATGACAGGCAGGCTGCTCCCGAGAACCAGAATCAGCATCGACGCCATGAACAGGTTCAGGAAGCTCATGAACCGGGGGTAGCCGTCGTCCTCGCCCATGTAGCCAACGCTGTACAAATGGATGAGGCCGCCGATGCCGGTGACCACGAGAGTCATGACCCCGCTCAGCGAGTCCATTAGGAAGCGGACGTTGATCGGGACGACCTTGCCGCCCGGGAGCTTGAGCGAAAACCACTCGTAGAAGTGATAGGTGAGCGCAGCGTGCTCGCTGTCGTGGCCGCTCAGCCCGTAAAGCTCGATGAAGCTAGTGACCGCCAAAGCGAACGACACGGCGACTGAGCCCAAACCGACCAAGGTGACGAACCCCTTGGGCATGTAGCGCCCGAGCAGGCCGTTGATGATCGCTCCACCCAGCGGGAAGAGGATTATCAAGAGGAGCAGGATCTGCTGACTGGCTTCGTCGTGCATGGGTTCAATACTTCAGCAGGGTGGCGTCGTCCGTATCGATCGTCTTCTTGATGCGGTAATACGCAATGAGGATTGCCAGACCGACGGCCGCCTCCGCAGCCGCGACGGCTATGACGAAAAACGCAAAGACCTGCCCGTCGTGGTTCGCGGGGTTCGCGCGGTTGAACGAGAGCAAGACCACGTTGACGGAGTTCAGCATGAGCTCGATCGACATGAGCTGAATCAGCATGTTGCGACGGGTCAGAAAGCCGGCGGCGCCAATGCCGAACAGGACTGAAGCCAGTGCGAGATATGTGCCGATGCCCATCGCGACCTACTCCGTCCGGCTCCGCGCGACGGCAATCGCACCGACGATGGCAACCAGGAGGGTGATCGAAATCACCTCGAAAGGAACCAGCGCCTGGCTGTAAATAGCCATGCCGAGCCCTTCGACCGTACCGAAATCCTCGGGAACCAGGCCCCAGGGCGCATCGAAGTACGCCACGGAGGTCGCCACGACCAAGACGACGGCGACGGTCGCGGCGATGCTCAGCGTCCGCGAGGCCAGACGCCCTTGAATGGCGTCCACTTCGGAAGCGGGCCCGATGAGCATGATGACGAACACGAACAGGACGACGACCGCGCCCGCGTACACGAGAAGCTGCAGCGCCGCGAGCAACTGCGCGTTCAAGGTCAGGAACATCCCTGCAAGCGAGATGATGTGAACCAGGAGACCGATCGCCGCGCGAAGCGGGCGCTTGGACGAAATCGTCATCAGCGCGCCGGCGATCGCGAAGATCGATGTGGTGACGAAGAGAATGGTGCCGGGATTGGTCACGCGCCCCTCTCTACCATGGCCCGAGCCGTGTCGTCGTGGCGGACGCCCTCGGGAGTGCCATCGCTGGCCGCTTCCATGAACTCGTCGCGGAACTTCTGGACCATCCCGAGCATCGGCATCGCCGTGCCGTCGGCGAACGCGCAGATCGTATTACCCATCATGTTGTTGGAGATGTTCACCAGGAGCTCGACGTCTTCGGTCGTGCCTCGGCCCGCGCAGAGGTTGTCGAGCACATCGACAAGCCAACCGGTACCTTCTCGGCACGGCGTACACTGTCCGCAAGACTCGTGCTTGTAGAAGCGCATCAGATTTCTGCAGGCCTCGACCATGTTGACGGTGTCGTCCATCACGATGGCGCAGCAGGTGCCGAGCATCGTGCCGAGCGCCCGATAGGTGTCGACACCCATCGGCACATCGATTTCGCTTTGGCCGTGCCACTGGTGAAGTGGGTGGTCTTCGTTCGGCGCGTCCACCTTTCGGGCGGGATCGAGCACCGGGGTCGAGGAGCCGCCGGGGATCACCGCCTTGAGCGGGCGATCGCCGAGCATACCGCCCGCGTATTCGTAGATCAGCTCGCGCATGGTGATGCCCACGGGCGCTTCGAAGAGTCCCGGGTTCTTCACATGACCGCTGATGCCGTAGATGCGTACGCCGCCGTCACCCGGAAGCCGGCTCAGCGCGGACCAGGCATCGCCGCCCATTTCGACGATGTCGGGGACGGAGGCGATCGTCTCGACGTTGTTGACGATGGTCGGCATGCCGAACGCACCTTTGACGGCCGGAAATGGAGGCTTGAGCCGGGGTTCGCCACGGCGCCCTTCGAGTGAGTTCAGGAGCGCCGTTTCCTCACCGCAGATGTAGGCGCCGGCTCCAGAATGCACGTGGACGTCGATCGGGTGGTCGATGCCGAACGGCTTTTCTCCGAGGTAGCCCGCTTTGCGTGCTTCCGAGACGGCTTGTTCGAGCCGGGCGATCGAGAACGCCAGCTCGCCGCGAACGTAGATGTAGGCCACGTGCGCGTCGATCGCGAAGCAGGAAATGATCGCCCCCTCGATGAGCCGATGCGGGTCGAGATCCATGATGCTGCGGTCTTTGAAGGTGCCCGGCTCACTCTCATCGGCGTTGATGACGAGGTAGATCTCCTCCCCTTCCTGCTTGTTGAGGAAGCCCCACTTCACGCCCGCCGGGAAACCGGCGCCGCCACGACCACGAATGTTGGCCTTCTTGACCTCTTCTTTGAGCTCAGCGGGCTTTCGCGTGGTGAGCGCCTTCCGCGCGACTTGATAGGCGCCAGCGCCTTCCGCGTTCGCGAGCTTCCAACTCTCGGCGATTCCGTAACGCGCGCTGAGCAGTGGCTTGATCGACTCGCTCATGATTCTTCGGCCTCGCCTGACGCCTCCGAGGCCGGAGGGGGTTGCGACGCGAGCCGGACGGCCTCTTCACTGGGAGGAGGCGGCGCCGAGCTGAGCTTTGCAGCGGGCGCGTCGCTCGGTGCACCGTAGCTAGCAAAAGTGGAAAATTCCGCCGCTGCTGCTTCCCCGCCTTTGTCGGCGTGGGCGTCGATGATGCGGTCCAGGAGCTCGGTATCGAGGTTTTCGTAGTAGAAATCGTTGATTTGGACCATCGGAGCCTGCCCGCAGGCGGCTAGGCACTCGGCCTTGAGGAGGGTGAACTTCCCGTCGGAGCTGGTGTGCCCGGCGGTGCAGCCGAGCTTGTTTTCGAGGTGCTCCTGGATCGCCTTGCCCCCTCGAAGGTCGCAAGAGAGTGTGCGGCAGACCCAGACGACGTTCTCACCGACCGGTTCGTCGAAGAACATCGTGTAGAAAGTGACCACGCCTCTTATGATCGACGTCGAGAGCGCAAGGCGCTCGGATACGTACTCGACGACATCGGGGCTAATCCACCCGTTCTGTCGCTGGCAGAGCCACAGAATGGGCAAGAGCGCCGCTCGACGCTCGGGATAGCGGGTCAAGATGTCGTCGACCTGTTGTTCGCGTTCCGGCGTAAGCGCAAAAGCCATGGCAGGGCGCCCGGACGCTAGGCCCGCGGGGCTCCCCTGTCAAGCTCGGCAGAACAGTGGTAACTCCCGGCCGAGATGAGTGAAGAAGCACCCCCGTCCCCTCCTCGAAACATCGGGCTCTGGGTCGGCCTCGGATGCCTCGGCGTTCTGGTCGTCTCCTGCTGTTTGCTGACGTTCTGGCTGCAATCCTACGGAATGCGTTTCATCGCCGGCCAGGGCGACGGAACCAAGATCTGGCTTTCCCGCGTGGTTCTGGTCGGAGCCCTCGAAGGCACTCGGAAGACCTGCGCCGACGGGGCCATCAGCGAAGACACGCTGCCATGGTTCCACCCGAACATGCCGTCGGCCGAGCGGAACCTGGCTTGCGAGCTCGATGAAGCGACGCTCCGGGCGATGAGCTCTCCCGAGCAGGATTCCGCGGTGCCCTTGGCGCAGAGTGGCAGGGCCGAGCTGGCCACCGCGCTCGGCGTGGACCCGGCTCTGTGTTTCGAGCACGCAACCGACGCGCTAACCGCGGTGGGTTGTTTCGACTTCGAAGCCGGTGCGGGCGCGATCCCGTACCAGATTATTCATCTGAATCTGCGCGGTCGCTGACCTCGACCGGCGTTCGCCGGTAGGCAACGGTCAACGCAGCGTTGCGGGGATACGGCCGCGACCTTCTTTGAAGAAGCACACAGGGCTCGGAGCCTTCCTCGGTGGCGCAGTTGGCCAGGCCGGCGAAGCTGCGGCTCTGACGCAGCCCATACCAAGTCACCCCAACCGGGAGCTCAGCGTCTCGCGGATATCGAAGAGAGCTCGTCGAACCGTCTTCCTCGATGTAGAGCAGCTCGGCCTCGAGCACGTTGGGGTTCTCCGCGAAGGCCAAGTCGAAGAACCACCAGAACCTCTCTTCGTCCTTGGCGAGCTTCTCTTCGCTGAAGACTTCGCCCGTTTCGCGCATGCGCTCGAGGCGTGGCTTCAGTCTCTGGGGGAGCGAGTCTTCGTCAGCGTTCATGGCAGCGAGAAACAATCGATTCTCCGCCGTGGCGGTTCGTAGCTCGAGAAGCTT
>JBLYYU010000104.1:0-2837 GCA_048550275.1 Polyangiales bacterium | reverse complement strand
GTGTTCATGTACCAATCGGAGTACGTGGGCACGGTCGACACGACTTCGAAGCGGTCGTCGCTGAAATTCTGTCCGAGGAGGCGACCCGATTCGTCAGGCCCATCGGGCATCATGAAGTGAATCGCCTCGAGCATGCTCTTGCCCGCCTGGTACATCATGTCGAGCTCGATCCGCGCGTGCTGGAAGTCGGTCGCAGCCTCCCAGGAGGCGCGCGGAGGCCTCGGCTGAGGATGAAGCGCGAGCCAGTACTGGAGGCACTGCATGTCCGGGTTCGCGCCCATCAGGTAGTGCAGAGCGGTGCTCCCCGTGCGCACCATACCGGTGATGATGATCGGCCGCTCGACCGGATTGCGGGCCGAGTCCGGGCGCATCTCGAACCAGCGTTCGGTGTGCAAGCGTGCAGCGAGTAGACCAACGGTTTGATAGACCGCGGTCATCTTGCCCGTGGCATGGAGGCGGGCTTCGTGGTCGTAGGAGTAGAGCAGGCGGCGGAGGCCTTCTAGGTAGCTCGGGTCACCGAAATTGTCGTAGCCATCGACGCCGCGGATGGCGATTTCGTGAAACTCCTGCTCGCGAGACGCGAACGAGGCGCGGCTCAGAGGATTGAAGTTGCCGAGCCCGGTCATCGTCGCGTCCCTTCCGGCCACAGGAAGCGCACGGCGGGCATCAGCACTGCGCGCGCCGTGCTGAGCGCCGCTTCCTTCACGCCGCCGGGCAAGAACCCGAGTTGGAGCTCGATCGCGTCGCCCGAAATTTGGATGTCCGTCACCGAGAGATAGCTCGACGCGGCGGCGACAGCGGCTCGCATGACCTCGTCGTCCCGCAGCACCGGGGCCTTCATCAAATCGAGGACCACGTCCTTGCCCTCCGCCGAGACGAGCATTTCCGGAACGGCGATCATGTTGCCGATCAGCGTCGCTGGGTTCTCGGTGTCGATCATTCCGGTTCGGATGGCTTCGGCGAGCGGACCCGGCGCGTCCTCGGTCGTCGTGAGCGACACCTCGCTCAACTGGACGCGCACCGTCCGCTGCTCGCCATCGACCCCGACGCCCTCTGCCTCGATCCGAGCGGCGAAGGCGATCGGGGCGCCGAGCGCCCGCGCTTCGCCCCGAACTCGGAGCCCAGGTTCCGCAGCCTCGATCTCGATGGCGACGCCCTCGCTCAGCCCCTCTATGCGACTCCGGACGAGTGACAGCGGGATCGAAATCCGACCGCCCAGCGCCTGGGCGGCCAGTCGGAGCGCTTCGACAGGCTGGAGTCTGGCTTTGCTGGGCATCGAGGAGCCGCCCGATGGCATGAAACGCTCGGGGGCTCACGCATCGGAAACGATCGGCCGATCGATTCGCGTTGGATTGCGCTACGCTGCGCGCTGAGATGTCTCAGACCCCGAGTAAGCGAGGCCGCCCGCCCGGAGGTTCCTCGGAGGTCACGTACGAGCGGATCGTTCGTGCCGCTCGCCGCATCTTCTCCGAACGGGGCTATGCCGCTGCCCAAAACCGCGCCGTGGCGGAGCTCGCGGAAATGACGACGTCTTCGCTCTACCACTACTTCGACTCGAAGCTTGCTCTCTACGTCGCCGTCTTCACCGAAGCGGAGGCCCTGGTCGCAGAGCGCTATCGCGTGGCGCTCGAGTCGCCGAACGAGCCGGTCGCCGCGATCTCGTCGGTGCTGGAAGCCGCGCGCGCCCTCTATCGCGAAGACCCTTCGATTCCATCGTTTCTGGCCGGCGTCCCCATCGAGATGCGCAACCACCCGGAAGTCTCCGAGGCCATCGCGCAGTGCGAGGTGTCGACCGGTAGAGTTCTTCTCGACTTGTTCGAGACCGCGAAGAACGAAGGCGCTCTCGGACCAGGCGTCAGCGCCTTCGGCCTGGCCGCGGTCCTTTTCGCGTCGACCACCGGCGTTGCCCTCTTCGCGCAAACCCCCATGGGGTTCACGTACGAAGAAATGGTCGACGCCTTGCAGCAGCTCGTCGCCGGCTCTGCTTTCGCATAGCCGGCGAGCAGCGCTCCGTTGCCGCTTGGCCTAGTTCAACTGGCAGGTCGGGTTGACGCAGTAGCTGTTGCCGTCGCCGCTGGCGTCGTAGCAGGCGTAGCCGCCTGGGCATTCGACGTTGCTCTGGCAGGTGAGCTGGCAGGTGTTGGTCTCGGTGTCACAGACCAGCTCGAGGTTGTCGCGGTCGTAGCGCTCCTTGAGGATGCGCGTCTCGCAGCAATTGGCCGGGTCGCGCTCGCACTCGGCCTTGGTGACCGCTTCGCCCTGGAGACAGTTGTCCGGGTTCGGGTCGCAGATGGCGTCGGTGGTGCACGGCCAGCCGATGTCCTCGGTCTGGGGAGGAGCAGTCTGCAAGCACTCGAAGCGGATGCGTGCGCCCGTGACGGGAGCGGCCCCTTCGGTGAAGCTCACGCGTTGCTGCTCGGGATTGAACGAGCAGGCCGAGGCGGTCTCCTGGGTGAAGTCATCGTAGAACCAGCCGAGTCCCGTCGGAATGGTCACGCCGTCGCTCGGGAGCTGGGTGACCCGACAGACCTCTCGCCCATCCTCGACGGAAACCGCGGTCTCTTCTCGGCCGCGGCCCGCGGTGGCGCAGGTCTCGCCCTCGGGCTGCACTTCACGGACCTCGCAGCCCACCAGGTCCTGGCCGGTGCGGTTGAGGGGTCGTGGGAGGCAGAGCTGCCTAAGCGCCGCCGCGATGCGGTCGACGATCGCATTGAGCGCCGGAGCATAGTCGCTGGCGCAGATCGACTCGACGACGGTTCCGACGCCGGTGTTGTCTTCGGACAGGCCCTTCATCGTCTCCACGATGCGGACGCCGGGAGCGGCGGCACCGGATCCGT
>JBLYYU010000103.1:0-9464 GCA_048550275.1 Polyangiales bacterium | reverse complement strand
CTCGAGGAGAATCGACGCACGAAATGGCTCATCATCGAGAGCAGCCAGGGTCTCGTGGCCATCGTCGTGGACGCGGTCCGGGATGTATTTGCATCGTCGAGCAACGAGCGAAGGCAAGTGCCGGTCCTCGACGAGCGCCACCTTCAAAGGGGCATCGAGTCCGCGTTTCACCACGACGACGGCCTGGTGTTCCTCCTCAATGCCGACCGACTCGCCGAGCCCGCGCTCGACATCTCGCCCCAAGAGCTGGCCTTTCTACCCTTGGAGGCCCCGTGACGGCGAATCGACTCGAAGAGGCGTTCCACTCCGCCGACCCGGACATTCGGCGTCAGGCCGTCTACCGGATGAGCCTTCGCCCTCAGGGCACTTCGCTAGCACAGGTCGTCGACGCGCTGTCTGACCGAGACTGGCGGGTCCGCCGAGAGGCGATCTCGCTGGCCGCCGTGTCCCACGAAAAGGACGAGCTGATCGACGCGCTGCTGATTCGGCTTGTCGACACGGACAACATCGGCCTCCGGAACGCTGCCATTGAGGTCTTGGGCATGATCGCGCAGGGCCAGGTCGAAAAGTTCGTAGCGGCGTCACAGGGAGTCGATGAAGCCGCGCAGAAGTTCATCGTCGAGGCGATGGGAAAGACCCGCGATCCGAAGATGATCGACCATCTCGAGACGCTCGTTCGCGGCTCCGACGCGAACGTCGCGGCTGCAGCGGTCGAGGCGCTCGTGAGCATCGGTGGCAGCCGCGCAGAGGGCCTTCTGAAGGAGAGGCTCTCGACCCCGCACATGTTCCTTCGCATCTCAATCGTGGAAGGGCTCACCCGTCTCGGAACCAGGGTGCCCTGGGACGAGCTTGCGCCCGCGGTAGAGGACGCGATCGTTCGTCGCATTTCGGGAGAGCTGCTCGGGCGAACCGGCGACCTGCAGGCGTTGGACTTCCTCCTCGGATTGGCGGCCGATCCTTCGCCTCAGACCTCATCGGCGGCTATTCGCGCCATCGCGGACCTTGCCGAGAGCCAGGACGCCGGTCGCGAAGAGCTCGTCGAGCGCTTGGGAGCCTCGAGCGAAACGTTCCGACGAGGGTTGCACGAAGCGCTCCTGCACAGCGACACGGCCACGCGGCAGGGCGCGAGCTATCTCGCCGCGCTCTGCCGGGACGAGAACTCCCTCGAAGCGGTGATTCAAGCCCTGGCCGACGACGTTGCCGGTCCCGAAACCGTGGAGGCGCTTCGGGCCTGGGGGAGCGGCTTGATCGAGCCGTTGCTTTTGCAGCGCCGCGGCGAATCCCGGGTTTGGGCGATCGCGCTCGAGCTGGCGGCCGAGCTGAGCTTCAAGCATCGCGAAGAGGTCGACACCGCGGTGCGCGACCGGATTCGCAGCCTCATCGAACGGGATCTGACGGACGGGACCGATGCGGTTCGCGCCGCGGCCGCCGAGAGCCTCCGCTGGTGGGGCGACCCGCGGGATTGCCGCGCCCTCGTCGAATGCCTGAGCAGCGATTCGCATCTCCTCCGTGCTGCCGCGACCGGGGCGCTGGAATCGCTCGCCAAGCGAGTCCCCGACGCCGTCGAGCGTGCGCTCGAGACGGCCGATCTGGACGGCCCAGGTGGAGCGGACATCGCACACGTGCTTTCGCGTTTGAAGACTCCTGGTGCGGTGGAGGTCCTAAAGCGTGGTCTTTACAGTAGTGACCCACGTACGCGCAGGGCTGTCGTTCAAGCGCTCGCCATCGCGGACGCTGCCGACATGGCCCAGCTGATCGGCTACGCTGTCGCGGACGAAGACATCGACGTTCAGATCGCCGCGGTTCGCACGCTCGGCCAAATGAGCACGCCCGAGGCAAACGCACCGCTGAGCACCGCGCTCGAATCTCCGTTTCCGTCGATCCGAGCCGAAGCTGCACTCGCACTGGGCCGCCGCGGAATAGGCGCCGCGATTCCTTGCATTCGAGCTCTCCTCGAAGACAGTGAGCCTGTGGTCATCAGCGCCGCCTTGGACGCGCTTGCCTGGTTCGGGGATGAATCCGTTGCCGATTCGGTGGAGCGCGCGCTCGCACACCATGACGATGAGGTGTTTCAAGCCGGTCTGCGGGCGGCTCGAACGCTGCCAGCGCAGGACGCGGAGCTCTCGCTTGCCAAGGGCCTAGAGCATTCGGCTTGGAACGTTCGAATGCTGGCGACCAAGTTGCTCCTCGAGATCAACTCGGACAGCGCCCGGCAACGCTTGATCGAGGTGCTGGCCGAGGAGAGCGATTCCATGGTCAGACATGCGATCGAAAGCGGCCTGCAGATGGGTGATTGAAGTGACCTTGCTTCACGATGCCGGCCCGACCCTGCACCTCCGAGAGTTCCGACTACTTCGAGACTTCGTCAACCAGTTCTGCGGGATCTACTTCGCGGACGACTCCGCGTACATCGTCGAGCGTCGCCTTCGCGAGCGCCTTCGCGAATTGGGGATCGAAGATTTCGCCGACTACTACCGGTATCTCCAATACCATCCCAACGCTCAGCGAGAGCTCGAGTCGGCGGCCGAGGTCCTGACTACGAACGAAACCTATTTCTTCCGCGAGGCCTTCCAGTTGCGAGCGTTCACCGACGAGATCCTGCCCGTGCTTCGAGCTCGAGCCGAGACCCGCGGCTCGAAGCGCTTGGACGTCTGGAGCGCCGGCTGCTCGAGCGGTGAAGAGGTGTACACCATTGCAATGCTCATCGACGCGACGGGCCTATTCGACGGATGGGACGTGCGTGTCTTCGGGAACGACATCTCCCGGCGGGTCCTGCGGAAGGCTAGGGGGGCGACCTACACATCGGCGAGCTTCCGGGCGATGATTCCGAAGTACGAGAAGTACTTCATCGATACGGAAGAAGGCAGGCAGGTTCACCCCCGCATCCGATCGATGTGTCATTTCGGACATCTCAATCTGATGAATCAGCGCCGCGCGGCCATCGTGGGTCGCGTCGATGTCACGTTCTGTCGGAACGTCCTCATCTATTTCGACGACGCCTCTCGCGACAAAGTCCTCGAGACCATCTATCAGCGGCTCAATCGCGGAGGTTATCTGCTCCTTGGTCACAGCGAGTCGCTTCTGCGCTCGAACACCGCCTTCGAGATCAGCCAGCTCAACAGCGACATCGTGTATCGGCGCCCAATTCCGTTCACCGACTTGCCTCCAAGGAGGCTCTGAGTGAGGGCTCTGCGCGCATTGGTTGTGGACGACTCGTCGCTCAACCGACGCACCATCGCCGCGATTCTCAAGGAGATCCCCGGCGTGTCCGAGGTGGAAGTGGCTAATGACGGCGCCGACGCCTTGCGGCTCGTCGAGGCAAGGCCTCCAGATTTCATCACCTTGGATTTGGACATGCCGCGGCTCGACGGCTTCGAGTTTCTTCAGCTCCTAATGGATCGAAACCCATTGCCGGTCATCGTGATCTCCGGACTCTCGGCCAAGAAGCACATCTTCCGCGCGCTCGAGCTCGGCTCGATCGACTTCATCGAGAAGCCGAGCGGAGAAGAGGCTCCACTCGAGCGCCTGCGTGAGCAGCTCACTGAAAAGGTGCGGGTGGTGCGGCAACTCTCGCCCTTGGCCCTTCGCAGGCGCACATCAGGCGGCTTCGCGCTCGATGATGAAGCCCGCGACTCGTCGGGTGGACGGCCGGAGCCCTCCGTCATCAAAAGGGTGCCGAGCAAGGTCATCGTCATAGGTGCATCGACCGGCGGGCCCCGGGCACTCCTCACTCTGTTTCGTCATCTTCATGACGATCTCGACGCGGCGCTCGTCGTCGCACAACACATGCCGCCGCGGTTCACCCGGACGTTCGCAGAGCGGCTCGACCGAAACAGCGTCGCGAACGTCTCCGAGGCCAAGACGTTCGAGCGCCTCGCCCGTGGGCACGCCTATGTCTGTCCGGGCGGTCAGTGCGTCGAGATCGTTCCCTCGGATCGTGGGCCCGCGCTTCGCGTCGTCCGCCCGGATGCCAAAACCCGATACATCCCGTCCGCCGACCAGTTGTTCAGCTCGGCTGCCCGGGTTCTCGGTGACCGGGCTATCGCCGTGGTCCTCACGGGCATGGGGGACGATGGCGCGCGCGGGGTGGAGAACATCTCGGCCAAGGGAGGAATGGTATTGCTCGAAGCACCTGAAACTGCGGTCGTTTCTGGTATGCCCGCCGCCGCTCAGCGGACGGGTGTGCAGCATCACTCGCTCGGGATCTGGGACCTGGGCGACATGCTCGCGACCCTAGCCCGGCCGGACAAGCGATGAGGCTCGAACTTTGAGCACGTCGACTCCTATCGTACGATTGGATTAGCTATGCGCCGGTACCGCTGCCTCGTAGTCGAAGACTCCAAAACGATGCGCGCCATGTTGGCGGATTCGCTGTTGCGTATTCCTGGCATGGAGGTCGTCGAAGCCGACAACGGCCTGGCCGGGATTCGCGCGTTGGCCTCCGAGCAGTTCGACCTCGTCGTGACGGACGTCAACATGCCCGTCATGGATGGGCTGAAGCTCGTGAAGCACGTCCGAGGCGACCCCCGTCATGAGAAGACACCGATTGTAATCATCACGACGGAGAACGCGCCGAACGACCGAGACCGAGCGATGGCCCTCGGGGCGAACGCATACATCGAAAAGCCAATTCAAGCGCCCCGGGTAATCCGTGCTGTCAAGAAGCTCCTCGAGGTCTGAGCGCGATGAACGACGATGAAACGACAGCACCGGAAACTGGCATTTTGCACCCTCAGGGTCGGCAGGCGGCGCGCGACCTCGCTGCCGGCGTGGTCCACGAGATCAACAACATGCTCGGGGTGATCGTCGGGAACATCCATCTCGCGAAGAAGAACCGCTCCGACGAAGCCGCACTCGAGCGGTATCTCGGAGAAGTGCAGGGCGCAGCCGAGGCGGGGCGCGAGCTCATGCGTGAGCTCTCCTCGCTCGCCGTGGACGACGCTGTTCAGACCCGAGTCCTGTCGCTCAATGACTTGGTGCACACGGTTGCGCAGCGAAGCGAGCACCCACTCCAACTCGATCTCGCCGGCGATGATCCGGCTGCCGAGCTCAATCTCTGGCTGGCCCAGGACGCCCTCAGCAGCGTGATTCAATTCATGGCCTCGACCACCACGGTGTCCACCGTTCGAATCGCAACCCGCGTCGTGGGTTCCGCCGCCGCGCTGACCATCGAGGACGACGGAGTCAGCCCTGGCGACAAAGACATTCGCCTCATGTTCACGCCCTTTGCCAAGCTCGACCGCCGTCCAAACGTGAGGTTGGCCCTGACCAAACTAGCGGACTTGGCCCACCGATCCGGAGGGCACGTCAGCGCGGGCGCACGCGAGCCGCATGGGCTCCGCATTGTCCTGACGCTGCCCGTCGCAGAGGGCGAGTCCTCAGGTGACGGTCCAGGTGTGCCCCTGGCGGAGTAGGGCATGCAGGTCCGGTTTCCCAAACCGATCGGCGGCCATCTCGTGCTGGGTCGCGACGCTCTCGTTGTAGACCGGTCCCGGCTGCCGATACAGCACGCCGAGCGCGACGACCTCGGGCAAGTCCGTGAGCATCCAGGCCAACTGAGCGTTGGTCTCGTCGTGAACGACGATGTCCTGCTCGGTGATTCCGTCCTCGCCGATCGTCACCACGTCGAGCGTGAGCGTCTTCGTGTTCAGGCGAAGGCCCTTCTCGCCGTTTGCGCCGAATCGCATCGGTTGGCCTTGCTCGAGCCAGAGTTGGTAAGCGGGACCGGTCTTGCGGTCGGTGATCCGGTCGAAGACGCCGTCGTTGAACACCGGGCAGTTCTGTAGGATTTCGATGAACGAAGCCCCACGGTGCTCCCGTGCCGCGCTCAGAGCCTCGGGTAGCTTCTTCGAGATGTCGAACGTGCGGGCCACGAAGGTCGCTCCTGCGCCGAGGGCGAAGCGCGCCGGCACCACGGGCTGATCGATCGACCCGAGCGGGCTCGAAGGCGTGACCTTGCCGACCTGCGACGTCGGCGAGTACTGCCCTTTGGTCAGCCCGTAGATCTGATTGTTGAAGAGCATTATTTGCAGATCGACGTTGCGGCGCAAGACGTGAAGCAAATGGTTGCCGCCGATGCTGAGCCCATCTCCATCGCCCGTGACGACCCAGACGTCGAGCTCGGGATTCGCGAGCTTGACGCCGGTAGCGATCGCCGGAGCGCGACCGTGGATAGTATGAAACCCGAAGGTGTTCATGTAGTAGGGGAAGCGACTCGAGCAGCCGATGCCAGAGATGAAAACGGTGTTCTCCGGGCTGGCTCCGAGGCTGGGCAGCGTGCGTTGCATGGCCGCGAGGATCGCGTAGTCGCCGCATCCGGGGCACCAGCGCACCTCCTGGTCGGAGGCGAAGTCCTTGCGTGTGTATTCTTTCTTAGGCGGATTCGGACTCATGCGGGGCTCCGTTGCAGTCGCTCTTCGACTGCGGCAACCAGGCCGTTGATGCGGAAAGGCTGACCCGTAACCCGCGTGAGGCTCTCCGCCTCGACCAGAAACTCTGCCCGAAGCAGCTTCGCGAGCTGCCCAAAGTTCAGCTCTGGTACGAGCACGCTGTTGAATCCGTTGAGCAGCGCCCCGAGCCCCTCCGGGAGCGGCCAGATGTGGCGAAGGTGCAGGTGCGAAACCTGGTGCCCCTTCTCGCGCAAAATGCTGACGGACTTGCTGATCGCGCCAAATGTCGAGCCCCAGCCGACGACCAGAAGGTCTCCTTCGCTCTCGCCCTGGTCCACCTTCGCCGCCTCGATGTCCCTGGCAATGCCGGCAACCTTCTGGTGCCGGACCTTGGTCATCAAGTGGTGATTGTGCGGGTCGTACGAAATGTGGCCGGTCTTCCGATCGCGCTCGAGGCCGCCGATGCGATGCTGAACGCCGGGCGTACCCGGAACCGCCCAGGCGCGGGCCAGCGTGTGCTCGTCACGCAAGAAGGGATAGAACTCTTCGGGGTCCGTGTGAAACTCGACCGGGAAGGGCTGTAGCGAATCGAGGTCCGGGAGTTGCCAGGGCTCCGCGCTGTTGGCCAGGTAGCCGTCGGTGAGCAGCATGACCGGCGTCATGTACTTCACCGCCATTCGGACCGCCTCGATTGCCATGTAATAGCAGTCGCCCGGTGTTGCAGCGGCGAGCACGACGAGAGGCGCGTCGCCGTTCCGTCCGACCACCGCCTGGAACAAATCGGACTGCTCGGTCTTCGTCGGCAGGCCGGTTGATGGCCCGCCGCGTTGTACGTTCACGACCACCAAGGGGAGCTCGGCCGCGATCGCCAAGCCGATGCCTTCCGCCTTGAGCGCGACGCCCGGCCCGGATGTGCCAGTGACGCCAAGCGAGCCGCCGAAGCTCGCGCCAATCGCTGCGGCGACAGCGGCGATCTCGTCCTCTGCCTGAAACGTCGTCACCCCGAAGTGCTTGAGGCGAGCGAGCTGGTGAAGGAGATTGGAGGCCGGCGTGATGGGGTAGGACCCGTACATCATGTCGAGGCCGGCGAGCTGCGCGCCCGTTACCAGGCCCCAGGCAGTCGCTTCGCTGCCGTTGACATTCCGGTACTCCCCGGGCGTCAGTTCGGCTGCGGGCACCTCGTAGGCGTTGATCCCGTGCGGCAGCTCCGCGTTTTCGCCATAGATGTGGCCAGCATTCAGCGCGGCGATGTTCGCCTCGGCGATCTTTGGTCGATTCGCAAACTTGGCTTTCAACCAGGCAATCGTCTGGTCGCGCTCGCGGCCGAACAGCCAGTACATGAGACCCAGGGTCCACATGTTCTTGCAGCGGTTGGCTTCCTTCGAACCGAGCCCGACTTCCTTGACGGCGTCGAGGGTCATCTTCGCTACGTCGAGCGAAAGAACGCGGAACCGATCGATCGTGCCGTCTTCGAGCGGGTTGCTTTCGTAACCGGCCTTCTTGAGATTGTTCGGCGTGAACGCGCCCTTGTTGACCACGAGCAAGCCGCCCGGCTTCAGCGCCTGGCTGTTCACCTTGAGTGCGGCCGGGTTCATCGCCACCAAGACATCGGGCGCGTCGCCCGGCGTCAACACATCGTGCGATGCGAATTGGATTTGATAGCCGGATACTCCGTAGGTCGTGCCGGCGGGGGCCCGAATCTCGGCAGGGAAATCCGGAAACGTCGCTAGATCGTTTCCGGCATCCGCGGTAGCCGTCGTGAACTGGCTCCCCGTGAGTTGCATTCCATCGCCGGAATCGCCGGCGAAGCGAATCACAACAGAGTCTAGGGTTTCACGCGGACTGGGCTGAACGCGCGCAGCGGCAGTTGTTTCCATGCTCTATTGTCGATTCTAGTCCCGCGCGCGCCTTCGCGCCCGTCCTTCTGGGCCAATCTGGAACGGGATCTAGAGCGAGGGTCCTGGATCTGCAAGTCCTCAAGCCGTGGTTGGACGAGCGCTCCTCGACGCCTCATCCTCAGCTTATGGCTGAGGTGAAGATCTGCGGGTTAACGACCCTGGAAGACACGCGTCGCTGCATCGATGCGGGCGCAGACGCCATCGGCCTCAATTTCTGGCGGGGTTCCCCGAGGCATGTCGACCGTTCGACCGCCAGGGAGATCGTGGCAACCCTTGGGGAATATGCCCAGATGGTCGGGGTATTCGTGGACGCCGAATTGGGGCAGATCCGCGAAATCCTGAGCGAAACGGGCCTCCATTGGGCACAGCTTCACGGTCAAGAAACACCCGAGGAGCTCGCCGAACTGCTCCCGAACGCATACAAGGCTATCGGGGTGAAGGACGGGGGCGCGGTGGAGCTCGCCCGGACTTATCCCGGAGAGCACCTGCTCCTCGATGCCAGCGTCCCTGGGATGCCCGGAGGCACGGGGCGGACGTTCGACTGGGCGATCGCCGCCGAGGTCTCCAAAGAGCGGAAGCTCACCCTCGCAGGCGGGTTGAAGCCGGCCAACGTCGGGGAGGCCGTGCGCCTGGTTCAGCCCTTTCGCGTGGACGTCGCCTCGGGCGTAGAATCGTCGCCGGGTCGCAAAGACCCGGACTTGGTCCGGCGCTTCATCGCGGCCGCCAAGGGCTAGCCGCTGCCCGCCCATGTATCGCCGTGCTAGCCTGCCGGCTCCCACTTCTCAGGAGGACCCATGCGCTCTGCTCTCTTCGCTTCCGCTTTCGTCGCCGCTACCTGGCTCGCCTTTGGCAGCGTCACCGCTCGCGCCCAAGACCAGGCGAGCACCAAGGCCGCGTCATGCCAGACCTGCGCGAAGTCCGCGGACTGCCCCCATTGCTCCGCCGGCGCGAGCTGCCCTCATTGCACCGATGGCAAAGATTGCGCGCACTGCAAGGGCGAAAAGGCTTGCCCGCACTCGGCCAAGGGCGCGGCATGTGGACACTGTGGCAAGGCTCACCCGCGCCACAGCAAGTGGGGTTCCCACAAGTGGGAATACAAGTGTGTGCGCCCTGCGAAGAAGCCTGACGCGATGACCAAGCAGTTCTCCGGGCTCGGCGAGCAGGGATGGCGCCTCGT
>JBLYYU010000102.1:0-6432 GCA_048550275.1 Polyangiales bacterium | reverse complement strand
GACACCCATGCCGTTTTGCACACGTGGGATGTCGTGGTGGCCCACGTAGAATCGTCGCCCCGGGCGGCTCGCGCGACGAATGCCGACGAAGGCGCTCTGACGATCGCGACCGTACTTGAGGAATATCGTGAGGCTCTTCTGAACCCCGTCCTCAACACGGTAGTCGTCGATGAAGCCTTCCTGCTTGAGAATCTCGGCGAGTTGCGCCTTGAGATTCGACGAAGGAAGAACGGTGTGCTCGTGCTGCGCCTGTGCGGCGTTGCGGATACGCGTCAGCATGTCTGCGATCGGATCGGTCATCATGACGGCACCTCCTTACCAGCTCGATTTCGTGAGCCCCGGGATGTCCCCGGAAAGCCCGTATTTGCGAAGACAGATGCGGCACATCTCGAACTTGCGGTAGTAACCCCGCGGGCGTCCGCAGACCTTGCAGCGATTTCTGTGTCGCACCGAGAACTTCGGTGCCTTTTCCATTTTGGCAAATGCGCGCCTACTAGCCATCTGCTTCCTCTAGTTCCTGAACGGCATGCCGAATGATTTCAGCAAGGCCCGTCCCTGTTCGTCGGTTTCTGCCGTGGTCACGAAGGTCACGTTCATACCCTTGATACGGTCGATTTTGTCGTAGTTGATTTCGGGGAAAACGATTTGTTCGCGAATCCCGAGGGTGTAGTTGCCGCGGCCATCGAACGCCTTTGGGCTGATGCCCTTGAAGTCGCGCGTACGCGGCAAAGCGATCGTAACGAGACGATCGATGAAGTCGTACATCTGCTCGCCGCGAAGGGTGACCATCGCGCCGATCGGCATGCCCTCACGGAGCTTGAAGGTCGCGATCGACTTTTTCGCTCGAGTCACCACGGGCTTTCGACCCGTGATGGCGCTGAGCTCTTCGACAGCGGACTCGATCAGCTTTGCGTTCTGCACAGCTTCGCCGAGGCCCATGTTGACGACGATCTTCTCTAGCTTCGGAACCTGCATGATGTTCGTCAGGCCAAAGTCCTTCATCAACTGAGGGATGATCTCGTCTTTGTATCTCTTGCGGAGTCGGGGTTCGTATTCACTCATGACGACCTCAATCCAGGACCGAGCCGCTCTTCACGGCCACGCGTACGCGCTTGTCGGGGTCCTTCTTGTCGGCTTCGATGCGGACGCGGGTGCGTTCCTCGGTCTTCGGGTCGACCAGCATCACATTGGAGGCGTGAATGGGCATTTCCTTTTCGACGATGCCAGCCTCTTTGAATCGGCGCGGGCTCTGGTGACGCTTCACGCGGTTGACGCCCTCGACGAGAATCAGGTCCGCTCGTACGACCTGCAGAACGCGGCCCTTTTCGCCGCGATCCTTGCCCGCAATGATCTGAACCAGGTCACCCTTCTTTATGCGCGCAGTCATCACACCACCTCCGGTGCGAGAGAAACGATCTTCATGAAGCGCTTCGCGCGAAGCTCACGAGCGACCGGCCCGAAGATACGCGTGCCGATCGGTTCGTTGTCCTTCGTGATTAGCACGGCGCTGTTCGTGTCGAACTTGATGTAGGTGCCGTCCGGACGCTGGTACTCACGCTTGGTGCGCACCACGACCGCGCGGGCGACTTCGCCCTTCTTCACGCGGGCGGTCGGAAGAGCCTCCTTCACCGAGACGACGATGACATCTCCGAGGCCAGCATAGCGACGACGCGAACCGCCAAGCACCTTGATGCAAGAGACTCGCTTTGCGCCGCTGTTGTCGGCCACGTCCAGCTGTGTTTCTGTCTGGATCATCGTTATACCTCCGGCGGCCTCTCGATGAGGCGAACCACCTCCCAGCGCTTCGTCTTGCTGCGCGGGTGGCAGGCCCGAATTTCGACCACGTCGTTCTTTCTGTACTCGTTCTGCTCGTCATGCGCGTGGAACTTCTTCTTACGCTTGACGTACTTGCCGTAGAACGGGTCACGTGCGCGGCGGATGACCTCCACCACGACGGTCTGTTGCATTCGGCCGACGGTCTGCGTCTCGTTCACGACGCGCCCGACCAAGCGACGACGGCGACCACGCTCCTTGGTGGCTTTCGGTGTCGGTTGTCCTTGCTCAGCAGCAGTCATGGCCGATCACTCCTTGTTCGCCGCTTCATTGCGGCGCTCGGTGAGAATGGTCTTCACTCGGGCGAGATCCCGGCGAAGCTTGTGAATCGAGCTCGTGTCATCGAGCTGGTTGGTGTGATTGTCGAAGCGCGCCTTCCAAAGCTGGCGGCGCAAATCGCCCTCGATGACGGCGAGCTCTTCGACGGTGTTCCCGCGAATGTCTTCCGGCTTCATAGCTCTGTCTCCCTTGAGCGAAACGTCGTCTTGAGCGGAAGCTTGTGCGCGGCCAGCTGGAACGCTGCGCGCGCTACGTCCTCGGGAACGCCCTGAATTTCGTAGAGCATGCGACCGGGCTTGATGATGGCCACCCAGCCTTCGACGCTGCCCTTACCCTTACCCTGTCGAGTTTCGAGCGGCTTCTTGGTGATCGGCTTGTCCGGAAAGATTCGGATGAACAGCTGCCCCTGACGCTTCACCTTGCGCTGAATCGTCATTCGAGCCGCCTCGATCTGTCGCTGCGTAATCCGGCCGGGCTCGAGGGCCTGTAGTCCGAAGTCGCCGAACGAGACTTTGCCGCCTCGGTAGGCTTTGCCGCGCATGCGGCCCTTCATCTGTTTCCGGAACTTTGTTTTCTTTGGTTGAAGCATGGCTCGTCCTTAAGCTCGGGCTCCGATGTTCGCGGCGCCTGGGCGTTGCGGAAGCTGCTCGCCCCTGAAGATCCAGCACTTGATGCCGACCGTGCCCGCCTTGGTGTGCGCGGTCACCTCGCCATAGTCGATGTCTGCACGAAGCGTGTGAAGCGGAACGCGGCCCTCGCGATACCATTCGGTACGCGCGATCTCAGCCCCGCCGAGGCGGCCGCCGGCCGTGACTCGGATGCCCTTCACGCCGAACTTCATCGCGGTCTGCACGGCCTTCTTCATGGCTCGGCGGAACGCGACTCGTCGCTCGAGCTGCGTCGCGATGTTCTCGGCGACGAGCTGCGCGTTGGTTTCGGCCTTCCGAACTTCCTGGATGTCGAGAAAGAGCTCGTTCTGGGTGAGCTTCTGGAGGTCGCCCTTCAACTGCTCGACGCCCGCGCCGCGCTTGCCGATGATGATGCCGGGGCGGGAGGTGTAGATGACGACCTTCGCCTTGTTCGCCGCGCGCTCGATTTCGATGTCGGCGATGCCGGCGTGCGCGAACTTCTTCCGGATTGCGGCCTTGAGCTTCAGGTCTTCGTGAAGCCACTTGGCGTAGTTCTTATCCTCGTACCACTTGGACTTCCACGTCTTCACGACGCCGAGACGGAAACCATAAGGATGTACTTTCTGACCCATGGCTCAGTTCTCTCCCCCGTCGCTCACGACGACGGTGATATGACTCATTCCCTTGACGATGCGCGTGGCGCGACCCTGCGCGCGCGGGCGCCAACGCCTCATGTGCTGGTTCGGCGCCATGTCCGCGAAGGCAGTCTTCACGATGAGCTCGTCCAGGTTGATTTCTTCGTTCTTCTGCTTGGCATTGGCGATTGCGCTGCCGATGAGCTTCGCCACGATGGGAGCCGCCGACTTCGTGGTGAAGCGGAGCTCGTTGAGCGCTTCTGCGACGTTCTTGCCACGCACCATGTTGAGGACGACGCGTGCCTTCCGAGGCGAGATTCGCTGAAACCGTGCTTTTGCGACCGCTTCCATGATCACCTCTTACCCGTTTGCGGGTTGATCTTGCGGCCGCCCTTCTTGTCCGACGCGTGACCGCCGAACGTCCGGGTGGGCGCGAACTCGCCGAGCTTGTGCCCGACCATGTTCTCGGTGACGAAGACCGTGACGAACTTGCGACCGTTGTGGACGGCGAAAGTGTGCCCGACGAAATCGGGAGTCACGGTGGAGCGGCGCGACCAAGTCCGGATCATCTTCTTATCGCCCGACTTGTTCGCTGCCTCGACCTTGTCTTCAAGGTGTTGGTCGATGAACGGACCCTTTTTTACTGAACGCGCCATTACTTCTTCTTTCGCCGGCGAACGATGTACTTATCCGTCGACTTGTTCTTTCTGGTCTTCAGGCCCTTGGCGAGCTGGCCCCACGGCGAGCAGGGATGACGTCCGCCTGCGGTACGGCCCTCGCCACCACCCATCGGGTGGTCGACCGGATTCATCGTGGTGCCGCGGTTGTGCGGCCGGCGACCGAGCCAACGACTGCGGCCAGCCTTGCCGAGCGTCAGACGCGCATGAAGCGAGTTGCTGACCTGCCCGACCGTCGCGCGACAGTTCAGGTGAACCATCCGGACCTCACCCGAGGGAAGGCGAATCTGAGCGTAGTCGCCGTCCTTCGCCATGAGCTGAGCCGCCGTGCCAGCCGAACGCACGAGCTGTGCGCCCTTGCCGATCTTGAGCTCTATGGCGTGAATCATCGTGCCGAGCGGCATGTGGCGAAGCCTCATGGAGTTGCCGGGCTTCACGTCGGCGTTCTTCGACGAGACCACCTGAGTGCCAACTTCGAGCCCGTCCGGCGCGAGGATGTAGGCTTTCTCTCCGTCGGCGTAGTGCAGAAGAGCGATGCGAGCCGAACGGTTGGGATCGTACTCGATGGCCTTCACGGTGGCGGGCACGCCGACCTTGTTCCGCTTGAAGTCGATCTTGCGGTAGCGCTGCTTGTGGCCGCCCCCGCGGAAACGCGAGGTGATGCGACCCTGGTTGTTGCGACCGCCAGTCTGCTTCTTGGCGTCGAGAAGCTTCTTCTCGGGCTTCCCTCGCGTGATCATCTCGAAGTCCGGCGCTTCGTAGAAGCGGCGGGACGGCGACGTGGGTTTGAATTTACGGATTGCCATCTTTAGACACCCTCGAAGAAGTCGATCGTCTCACCCTCGCGGAGCGTAACGATGGCTTTCTTCCAGTTTTGCGTTTTCGCGTAGGTCTTGCCCATGCGGCGCATCTGGCCGCGCATGACCAAGGTGCGGACGTCGCGAACGGTCACCTTGAACAGGGTCTCGACGGCGTCCTTGATCTGGAGCTTGTTCGCGCCGAGGTCGACTTCGAACGTGTACTTGTTGTTCTCTTCGCGCAGCTTGGCGCCCTTCTCCGTGAGGTAGATAGGACGCTTGATGACATTCTCAGCCTGCATCACTGACACCTTGCTTCCAGGGCTTGGACCGCGGTCTGCGTGAGCACGAGATGCTCATGTCTGAGCAGGTCGTAGAGGTTCACGCCCTCGGGGGGCAGGACCGAATGGCCCTGCAGGTTGCGCGCGCTCAGGCGAAGCTTCTCGTTCTCTTTACCGTCGACGATGAGAGCGCCACCGTTGACCTCGAGCTTGCTGAGGACCTCGGCGAGTTTCTTCGTCTTGATTTCCGAGAGCTCGAAATCCTCGACAACAAGCAACTGGCCCTCCCGAAGCTTGAGACTCAGCGCGCCCTTGAGCGCTCCGAGCCGCATCTTGCGCGGCGGCCTGTAGCCGAAGTCGCGGGGCTTCGGGCCATGGACCGTGCCGCCGCCGACGAAAATCGGGGCGCGCTTCGAGCCGTGACGCGCGTTGCCGGTGCCCTTCTGCTTGTACATTTTGCGCTTGGTCGCAGTGACCTCGGCCCTGGTCTGGGCTGAAGCGGCGCCTTTGCGCTGACTCGCGAGCTGGGCTTTGAGAACATCATAGAGGAGGCTCTCGTTGACCGTTGCATCGAAGACCGTGTCCGAGAGATCGATCTCCCCAACACCCTTCTTGCTCAAGTTGTAGACTTTAACCTTGGGCATGGACCAACCGCCTTACGACTTGATCTCCACGTCGACGCCCGCTGAAAGATCCAGCTTCATGAGGGCGTCGAGTGTCTGCTGCGTCGGATCCAGGATGTCCAAGAGACGCTTGTGAGTTCGAATCTCGAACTGCTCTCGCGATTTCTTGTCCACATGGGGTCCGCGCAACACGGTGTACTTGTTGATGCGTGTGGGCAGCGGAATCGGACCCGCGACGCGCGCGCCTGTGCGCTTCGCCGTGTCGACGATTTCCGTCGCCGATTGGTCCAACAACCGGTGGTCGTAAGCTTTCAGTCGAATTCGGATCTTGTTCGCTGCCATTTGATTACTCAATGATCTTTGAAATGACACCAGCACCGATGGTTCGGCCGCCCTCGCGAATCGCGAAACGCTGCTTCTCTTCCATCGCTGCCGGAGTGATGAGGCTGACCTTCATCTTCACGTTGTCGCCAGGCATGACCATCTTCACGTCTTCGGGAAGCTCGATCTTACCCGTCACGTCCAGCGTGCGGATGTAGAACTGCGGGGTGTAGTTGCTGAAGAACGGCTTGTGTCGTCCGCCCTCGTCCTTGCTCAGGATGTACACCTCGCACTCGAAGTTCGTGTGTGTGTTCACCGAGCCCGGCGCCGCGAGCACCTGCCCACGCTCCACCTGGT